>CAMKAA010000001.1 GCA_946410365.1 uncultured Lachnospiraceae bacterium
CGTCAGGCTCGAAAACTTATTTGTGCCCGCCTCTCTTTCAGCGGCAGATGCTATGTTACCACTCTCATACCCCCATTGCAAGTGTTATTTTCAAAAATCAAATATTAGTTTATTTATAGTGAAATGATCGATTATTGTATTTGCAATATCCACTGCCGATTAAACAAATCTGAAAGATTTGAGTATCAATCGACAAACACATGAGCCTCAAGCCTCTCAAATGCTTCTTTCACTCTGGAAAGCGGCAGAGCCAGATTGATCCTCGTGTGACATTCGCCATGGAACGGACGTCCGTCCTGTATCGCGACGCCGACTCTCCACGCAGCACTCAGTACATCGTCAAGGCTCTTTCCCGTTCTTTTACAATACTGCGAACAATCAGCAAAAAGCATATATGTACCTTCCGGCTTTGTAACTTCCACACCAGGAAGCCGTTCCGCGATAAAGCTGCAGGCATAGTCTATATTTTGACCAAGTACTTTTAATAATTCATCGATCCAGATATACCCTTCCGGAGAATAGGCGCCGATCAGTGCGTACATTGAAAGAACGTTGATATTATTGTAATGGGACAGCGAGCTCTCTTTGCGGACGCGGTCACGTACAGCTGCATTATAAATAATATGATAAGAGCCTACGAGACCGGCAAGGTTAAAGGTCTTTGAAGGAGCATAGAGCGCAACGGTCCTGTTTCTTGCGTCTTCAGAAACCGACTGGGTGGGAATATGTCTGTTGCCGAACAGGATCATGTCGGACCAGATCTCGTCCGAAATGATTTTTACATCGTATTTCCGGCACAGTTCCGTGAACTCAAGTATCTCCTCCCTGCTCCATACTCTGCCGCAGGGGTTGTGGGGCGAGCAGAATATAGCCGCGTGAATACGGCGGCTTCTGATCTTTTCCTCCATATCCTCAAAATCCATGCGCCAGACACCCTGCGCATCCTTTTTGAGAGGCGAGTGGACGATATTGTAACCGCTGTTTTTTAAGCTGTTCGTGAAACCGATATATGTAGGAGAATGCAAGAGGACGTCATCCCCTTTGGAGCAGAATACTCCCAGCGCAGAGAGAACGCCGCCGAGCACACCATTTTCATACCCGATGCAGTCCGCCGACAGTCCGGTCACTCCGTTTCTTATCTCGTGCCATTTAATGATCTCATCATAGTATTCTTTTCTTATGTCAAAATATCCAAAGGCCGGGTGCTCTGCTCTTTCGATCATAGCTTTCTGGATAGCCGGGCATGTAGGAAAATTCATGTCAGCTACCCACATGGGAATAACATCAAATCCTTCATCAGGTTTATCCGGTATAAAAGAACGATTTCCGGTTCCAAGCGCATCCACAGCGATCGCATCCATGCCGTGCCGGTTCATTATTGATTCAAAATCATATTTCATAGATCTTTTCCTCACTCAATATCCCAGTTCTTCCGAATCCATCAGCATTGTAAAAGGGCCGTTGTTTGTAAGCCGCACTTTCATAAGGGCACCGAATTCTCCTGTCTGAGGTTTTTTTCCTGTCATCTGTTCGCATTTGTCGATCAGATAATTATAGAGTTCTTCGGCATGCTGAGGAGACCCCGCTTTTATAAAGGAAGGGCGGTTGCCCTTGTGGCAGTCTGCGTACAGAGTGAACTGAGAAACAAGCAGGATTTCTCCGCCGACAGCAGCGAGGTTGAGGTTAGTCTTTCCGTTTTCATCCTCAAAGATCCGAAGCTTCAGCATTTTTTCGATCATACGGTCAGCAGTATTACGGGTATCCGTTTCACTGATCCCCGCAAGGACCAGATATCCTTTGCCGATCTTTCCTACCACATTTTTGTCTATCTCAACTTCCGCATTATCCACACATTGTATTACAAATCGCATTTGCAGTTCCCTCCACGATCACTTTTTTGCCCTGGCCGGACAGAGATAAGTATACCATTACCGGCAAAAAAAGCATTAGTTTTAAATGAAAAAGACTCCGGCCGTCGCCGAAGTCTTTTTCTGCCTTTTCAACTTTGTGATTTCTCACTCATAAACAACCAACCTGGTACCATGTGGTATGTTTGTGTAAATCCAGCGCGCGTGTTCGAGCGCAAGACGGATGCAGCTCATGGAAATGTTCATTCCAAGTCTGTCATCGGCTATGTCTGCATACTCCGGATTCCCTTCACTATACTTATCGTAAAGGATTGTGTGAAGCATAAATCCGGCAGTAGTCCAGTAGCAATAAGCCGCCTTACATTTTTCAAATCTCTTCCATCCGTACTCTGTCTCATACTTCCAGCAGAGTTTGAACTGCCCGGTAGGGGTCCTTGTAGCGGGAGCACCGCACGAAAACTCCCAATTCCCCTTGATTCTTGTCCATTCGCCTTTCTTTCCCTGATAAACTCTAAGCGCATGCTCAGAAAGATCAGCGAGAACAAGGTATTGTGTATCACTATCGTACCACTGTGCCTTCTGGTCCATTACGTCATTGACCTTATTGACAGCAATGCCTTCCGCATTTATGATCTTGCCGCCAATTTCCTTATTAGTCACAACGGTACCGTTACTATTCGTATAGAAAGTGTTTCCCTTATCGGAAACCTGTAATCCCGTCTTGGTTGTAAGGGCTCCGGAACTCTCGAAGAAATAATAAACGCCGTCTATCTTATAGACATGAGGCCCGACATACATCGCTCCGCCATCGCCCAGATAATACCATTTACCGTCAACTTTTCTCCACCCATGTGCCATGGCTCCGCTCGGGTCCATGTAGTACCAGTGTCCGTCAGATTTAACCCAACCGGTCTTCATATCTCCGCGTACCAGGTCAAAATAGTACCATTTACCTTTGATCTTCTGCCAGCCGATCTTCATATAGCCTGCAATATTGAAGAAATACCATTTCCCCTGGTTTTTGACAAACCCGGTCTGCATAACGCCTTCATCATTAAATAAATAGTATCTTCCGTTGATCTTGGCCCAGCCGGTATGATTGCCTTTATTTGTCACATAATACCAATTATTGCCTTTTTTAACCCAGCCCAATTGTGCTGCGGTCGCCGAAGCAGCTCCTTGAGCTTCTTCCTTGACAATAATACTCTCTGTTTCCGAAACCTTCTGCGCGGCACTTGCACCCGTTACCGGGATTGTTGATGCAAATAATGCAGAAGCTAAAAGCAATGCAAATAAACGTACACGTTTCATCTTCTTTTCTCCTTATAAATTGATCGACTAAATAGTTACGCGCGACAATATAAGGAGTGAATAGCGCATACGCTCTCTCACAAATATCATCACAAAGTTGTTTGGCAATTGTTATGTTACAACATTATGATAATAATTGCAAGTAAAATTTAATATTTATGTAATATTATTTTTAATAATTTAAATATTATGTCTTAATTAAATCAACTTTACGAAATATTTTAATTGTATCACCCAAATTTCAGGAATTTATACGCAAAAGCCCTAAAGCTGGTCAAATTAGTCCGTTTTCATTTTTCTGAAGTTCAGATAAAATCCGCATTGTAAACAAAACAGAACAGCGGAAACGATCCGCTCACTTCGGAAAGTATGAGGAAAAAAGAATTATATGTTTGATGTTATGAGCTATGCAGACAGAAACGATGTCGAAGTTTCCATCCGCAAAGGTCACGACGGACGTACAGTATGGGAAATATTCCTGCGTGACCACCGGCTGAATTTGACCGAGTTCACACGTATTATAGATATAGAGATCAGAGGTCGGATGGATCAGGACGCATATATTGAATTCAGATGCGAACAGTTGATGGATATGATCCGTTCAGCCAGAATGAAAAAAGAATTTTCGGATATTGAAACCAAGAATGAAGAAACTGCCCGGCAGCCTGTGGCTGCAGGGCAGTTTTTTCTCCTGTCTTATTGAAAGTTGACGGCTTGTTTAGAGTTCCCCATGATACTTTGCCCTCTGAGCGAAGCATTTGTCGATCATATCTCTGTTCAGGTCCTCTCCTATAACAATAAGGGCATTCTGCCCGGAGTCTCTGTCTTCAATTTCAATCCGGCCCGGAACAGCGTTGATCAGCAGCCAATGTCCTGCGTCAGTTTCAACGAAGCCCTTGATCCTGTGCACATTTCCAAACACGGGATCATGAAAAATACGCTCTACAATATTTCTTATCTCCGGTTCCTGCATTTTTACATAAAAATAAAACAGTGACCGGTATCCGTTTTCCTGTTCAACCTGATATTTGACATGATTTTCGAGTCGATAGCCGCAGCTGCTGATCTTCTCATAGTCACTTTCACCAAACATATCCCATCTCTTGGATATTACATCATCGCCAAATGTCCTGCTGCAGTGAAATTCATTCATAACTTCATTCAGGAGGCAGATCGTATCACTGATCTCCCGCTCGTCAGCTTCCTGAACTTTACTCAGCACAACACATCCGGCATTTGCTATCTGAGATGCCAAAAGATACCTGGCGTCAGCAGAGAGAGGCCTCCCCTGCTTCGCACTCACAATGGATATCACATTTCCGGGAGTATACCAGCGGTCAAGGGGTTCCTCCCTGAGTACATCGAAAAACTCATCTACGTCAAAAACACCGGAAGGTTCTACCAGAACTCTGTCATATCCCATCATGGCCATGGAGATCAGTTTGGTCTTAAACCTGCGCCTGTGAGCCTCATAGCCATCACCTCCAATGACCATCTCCAGTTCGCATTGATCGCCGAGAAGATCCTGCAAAAACATGACATCAACATTCACGGCGCCATAATCATTTTCAAGTATGCAGATTCTGTTCCCTTTATTCATGTAATATTTTGCATAAGAGCGGATGAAGGTTGTCTTGCCGGCACCCAAAAAACCTGTGATCAGATCAATTATCATAATAAGCTCCTTATTAATAAAACGAACGAAACAAGTATAACAGAATATCCGGCAAAGTGGATATCCAATAAAAAAGACTGCCCGGTCATTTACAGACCAGGCAGCCGTTAAATCTGCAGATATTGACAGTTCAGGAGAAATCACTTTAATTCCGTGGAGTAATAAGGCACAACAAGATGTGTACCGGGAGTGACGACAGGATAGGATGATTTATCATAATCCAGGTTGTTGATCCTGCAGAGCTCCTCAAGATAATCATTCTGTGTCTTATAAAAATTCCGGTCATCATATCGCTGCACGATATCCAGAAGATTCTCCTCGTAAGCCACTGTGATCGTATCGTAGTACTTGTAAGCCTCCGGAGCCTCTTTGCTCTTCGCTATTGATGCGATACCGCCGATTCCGAACACTACACTAATAAGAATAAATGCAGTAAGGGCCGTGCGAAGGATACGCACCTTTCTGGCTCTCATCCTCGCAGCTTTCTTCCTTGCAATCGCTCTTCTTCTCGTCGTCTCACTTACTTCCGGACGAGATGAACCTGCTCTTTCTCCCTTGAAATTATATACTACACAGGTGTTATGCTCCTTAACGGATCCCTCATAATACTTTACAGGATCTAAGGATCTTGCTGTATTGCCCTGTACACATGCGATTACGTCAATCCCTGAATATGACTTACTCATTGTATATCACCTCTTCCGTACACCATTACCGCGAACCTATGTTTGCATGCCTTTATTCTATCGAACATTCATTCTGATGTCAAGAAAAATCGAACAGATATTCTGAATATATGTTTGCTTTTTTTGTTCTTTGATTGTATAATCAAGACAGATTAAACCAGATTTTCTTTAATACTATAGAAAGCAGGAGGTCACACCTATGCCCGCTAAGATTTCCAAGAAACAACAGGAAATTCTTGATTATCTCAAGGATGAGATTCTTTCTAAGGGATATCCTCCCACTGTTCGGGAGATCTGTGAGAAAGTCGGACTCAAATCCACCTCATCTGTACATTCCCATCTCTCAACTCTTGAGAGAAACGGATTTATTCGCAGAGATCCTACCAAGCCCAGAGCAATAGAAATCTGTGATGACAGTTTTCAGATGGTCCGCACTGAAATGGCTTCTCTGCCGGTAGTTGGAAATGTAGCCGCAGGACAGCCGATCCTTGCACAGGAGAATATTGAGAGTTATTTCCCCATTCCGACGGAAATTCTTCCTCCCGGCGAGTCCTTTGCTCTGAGAGTCCGGGGAGAATCCATGATCAACGCAGGAATCCTTGATGGCGATCTTGTGTTTGTCAATTCCTGTAATACAGCGAGAAACGGTGAGATAGTTGTCGCTCTTATAGAGGACGGGGCTACCGTGAAGACTTTTTACAAAGAGAACGGTCATATCCGTTTACAGCCCGAGAACGATTCCATGGATCCGATCATTGTTGAACAGTGCCTGATCCTGGGAAAGGTCTTCGGAGTTTTCAGGACAATGTGATAATGTAAAAGAGTCTGTGAAGAAATGTATTGTTTACACATTTCTTCACAGACTCTCTTTTTATAAGCATATGGTCAGTATATTCTATGGTCTGCTCCGGCAGGAATTCAGATCACAGATGATCAGGATCTATCTGTTTGCCGTCTCTCCAAATTCTCTCAAGGTCATAGAGAAGTCGGTCTTCCTGATTAAAAATGTGAACGATCACATCGCCGAAATCGAGAAGAATCCACTTAGCATGGTCATATCCCTCAACCTGTTTGAGAACAGCGCCGGCTTTTTCCATCTTCTCGCTCACTTCATCAGACAGCGCCTGGATCTGTGGACGGCTGGAACCGTTTGCAATAATGAAATAATCTGCGAGAACAGATACCTCACTGATATCGATCACCCTGATATCCGACGCTTTTTTCTCTTCAAGTGCCGCGATCGCAATGCGGGCAAGTTCCCCGGATCTCTCTTTGGTGTTAGCAATTTCACTCATAGAATTTCCTCTCTTCATCACATCTTCTGTAATACTCATATGTTTTCTGTGTCATGGGATCCACTTCTGCTCCTGTCGTGCCCAGATAACTGAGAGTATCTTTCAGGATCTGAAGAACGCAGTCGTCGATGCTCTCGAATGCAAGTTTTCTTACTACAGGAAGATTGGGAGCAGAATCCCTGCCCGGTTCAATATAGTCCGCCGTAAAAATGATCTTTTCCAGCAGACTCATGCCGGGCCTTCCTGTGGTATGATATCTGATCGCGTTGAGAATGTCCTCATCCTTTATTCCATATTTGAACTGAGCCAGTTCGGCTCCCGCTTTGGAGTGAAGGAGCGATCCGCTGCCTTTCTCTATTTCAGAGAGTTCCAGCCCCGCTTTTTCACAGATCTTGAGCATTTTCCCGAGATTCATACACTTGGCGCAGTCATGCAGAAGCCCCGCTGTTTCGGCTTTGTCAATATCAAAACCGTAGCTCATAGCAAGACATGCCGCAGTATTTGCGACATTCAGCGTATGAACAAAGCGGCCGTATGCCAGTTCCGATTCCAGTTCTCTGATTAGATTAATGCGCTCTTTTTTGTTCAAGGGTAAGCTCCTTATTATTCGAACTTGCAGCTTCGAATCTTATTTGTATATCCCGGTTTCTATTATATAACTTTCCAGGGCATCCGGCACGAGATAATGTACAGATTTTCCGGAAGCTGCCTTTTCGCGGATCTGAGTCGACGAAATTCCGATATTCGGTATCGATACAGGAAATATCCTGGCGCCGAAGTCCCTTTCCAAAGCCTGAGTCTGTTTTTGAAACTCTTCCGGATCCACCTGGTCTTCTCTCATGGCTGCGAGAACAGTACAGACGTCGAAGATCCTTTTCGGTTCCCTCCAGGTTCTCATGGAGCAGATCGTATCGGCCCCCACTATGAAAAACAGTTCCGATTCAGGATTCTGAGCCTTTAGCTCTTCGAGTGTCTCAAAACTGTAGGTATTGCCCGGCCTGTTCACTTCGATATCAGAAACTTCAAAGGGTTTATAGTTTCCCGCGGCGATCTTAGTCATCTCCAGCCTTACCTGAGCGGGCTGCACTTTTTTGCTCCTGTTGTCCTTGAAATAGGAATGGCCGGAAGGGATAAGCAGCACTCTGTCGAGTTTATACTGGTCCCTGGCCTGCTCCGCTATGATCAGATGTCCGAGATGAATGGGGTCGAAGGTTCCTCCGAGAATCCCGATCCTCTCCGTTTTTGTCGTCTGTTCACTCATGATCCCACCCCTTTTCACTTAGGAAGAACGATCTTAGGGTTTTCTTTAAACGGTTTATAGAGTACAAATTTCCTGCCGATGACCATCACAACCTGTGAACGTGTGCGTCCGGCAAGCGTCTCTGCTGCTTCCCTGGGATCAACGGGGGCCATTTTCATCACAGCGCCCTTTAAAAGCTCTCTCGTGTTAAAAGCCTCCTCTGTAGAGACTACAGTCTCCGGGCTGACTCCGTTTTTGCCGATCTGAACGACCGGATCGAGCTGGTTGGAAAGACCGATCAGAAACGATCTCTGTTTACTGGTAAGCATTTTGTCTCCTTTGTCAAATCAATCATAATAATCGAAACGGTGGCCGTAAAGGCGGACAGTGTCGCCTTCCTTACAGCCAAGTTCCTTAAGTCTGTCGATGATCTTGTTTTCCTGAAGGAACTTCTGGAAGAATATGAATCCCTTTTCAGTCTCAAGATTCGTATATCCGAGCATTCTCTCGATCCTGGGTCCTTCGATGACGTACTCTTTCGCCTTCTCGTCATATGAAACAGTGAAAGGTTCGGAGGCATCAATCTGGAGCATCTCTTCAGGATCATATTCCTGTTCGAACACTGTAGTCTCATCGGGCATCTGAGCGAGGATTCCGCTCACATGATACAGCAGTTCACTCACACCCTCGCCTGTAGCTGCGCTGATCGGAAACACTTCCACGCCAAGTTCAGAACAATACTCTCTGATCCGGTCAAGCGCGTCTGAACCTTCAGGAAGGAGGTCGCACTTGTTGGCGGCCAATATCTGTTTCCTGTTTCCTATCTCAGCTTCATATGAAGCGAGTTCCTTATTGATCGCCTTTATATCTTCCACGGGATCTCTTCCTTCAGAGCCCGCTGCGTCAACTACGTGAATGAGAAGTTTCGTTCTCTCGATATGGGCAAGGAATTCATGTCCGAGCCCCGCTCCTTCCGCGGCGCCTTCGATGAGGCCGGGAATGTCTGCCATCACAAAACCTCTTGCGTCCCTGAGGTCCACAACGCCAAGGATCGGTGTCAAAGTAGTGAAGTGATAATTTGCGATCCTGGGCTTAGCGTTGCTCGCCCTTGACAGGAGCGTGGATTTGCCCACATTGGGAAAGCCGACCAGTCCAACGTCCGCGATCACCTTGAGCTCAAGGCGAAGTTCCAACGTTCTCGAAGGCTGACCGGGCTGCGCGTATTTGGGCGCCTGCATTGTGGATGTAGCGTAATGCATATTACCGTTGCCGCCCTTGCCGCCCTTAAGGATCAGATACCTTTTCCTGTCTCCGGACATGTCCGCAATGATCTTTCCACTGGCCGCTTCCCGGATGATCGTTCCCGCAGGGACCTTGATGATAAGGTCCTTACCGGTCTTACCGGTGCATCTGCGCTTTTTGCCGTCTTCTCCGTGCTCAGCCTGATATTTTCTATTGTGCCGGAAATCAACCAGAGTATTGAGTCCCTCGTCCACTTCAAATATTACGCTGCCGCCGTCACCGCCGTCACCGCCGTCAGGTCCTCCCGCAGGCACGTATTTCTCTCTTCTGAATGAGACGTGTCCGTCTCCGCCTTTGCCGCTGCTCACGACGATCTTTGCTTTATCTATGAACATCCTATTTCTTATCTCCTGGTGTTTGACGCATATCAGTAATATGCGCAAAAGACTTCAGACAGTGCCTTGCGCCTGCCTGAAGTCCTTACAATCATCGGTATTCCCTGCAGTAATTACTGCTGAGCCTCTACGGGATGGACAGAAGCTCTCTTCCTGTCCTTACCTACGCGCTCAAAGCGAAGGATTCCGTCGGTCAGAGCATACAGAGTGTCATCACCGCCGATGCCTACGTTAAGGCCGGGGTGAATGCTTGTGCCGCGCTGTCTGTAAAGAATGTTGCCGGCCTTGACAAACTGGCCGTCAGCCTTCTTGGCGCCAAGTCTCTTAGCGTTGGAATCACGACCGTTCTTGGTGGATCCCATTCCCTTTTTATGGGCAAAGAACTGAAGGTTCAAATTTAACATGTCTATACCTCCTCGATTTCGAATTTCAGATATCTCTCACCGTATTCACTCCTGATCCATTCAAGTCCGTGGATCATTGAGTCGATGAGAAGTGATGCTTCATGGGTCGGAATACTGCGGAAGGCGCATGTGATAAGGCCGCCTTCCTCACTGTCATAATCACAGCCTATATCCTCGTGAAGAAGATCCTGCAGACAATTAACAGTGTTGATGACTATAGCGGAAACTCCCGCACACACCACATCGCCCTGCGGCTTCAAAAAACTCCCGAGGCCTCTTTGGGACCGGAAATCCGCATGTCCGCTGCAGATAAAGGACTTGTAATTCCCGTTCTGCCTTGTGATTATAACCTGTATCATAGGAATGTCTTACGATCAGCCGTTGATCTTGTCGATCTTAACGCGGGTGTAGAGCTGTCTGTGACCGTTCTTCTTGTGATAGCCGGTCTTTCTCTTGTAGTGATAAACTACAACCTTCTTGCCCTTGCCCTGATCCATAACAGTTCCTGTGACAGTTGCGGATGCGACATCTTCGCCAACCTTCATAGCGTCGCCGCCGATGCAGATTACCTTGTCAAAAGTAACTTCTGTTCCGCTCTCGCCCTCGATCTTCTCGATATCGATGATATCTCCCTCGGAAACTTTGTACTGCTTGCCACCTGTTGCGATAATTGCGTACATTCTGGTACCTCCTTCTTAAAAAAACTCGCTGATTACGGCGGCCCTGTAAACAGGACGCTTTCCATGCTGCTGTTCCTGCAGTACCATACAGCGCAGCACATAAAGAGCCTCATCATGCGGCATACTCAATTAACATAGCAGAAGGGCGAAAGCCTGTCAAGAATGAATCGTGACAATTTTTCGCCCTTTTTCTGAATTTTCAAAATTTTCCCGTACTCATTTTACAAACTGCCGGTCAGTCCTCTTTTTTCTGCCTGCGGGCCAGTTCTCCGGTCACATCCTCCCATGTGATCCCTTTCTCTGCCATGACAACCATCAGGTGGTAGAGATAATCGGAGATCTCATAGATGATCTCATTGGGATTGGGATTCTT
Source organism: uncultured Lachnospiraceae bacterium (assembly GCA_946410365.1). Next base: position 11,170 of record CAMKAA010000001.1, read on the forward strand.
GGCTGCGATCACGATCTCCGTTGCCTCTTCACCAAGCTTCTTGAGCATTTTGTCAAGGCCCTTGTCGAAAAGATAGTTGGTATAAGAACCCTTTTTAGGGTGATCCCTGCGGTCTGTGATCGTCTGATAGTCTCTTAAAAGAACTGTCTGCGGATTGAACTCCTCTTTCCCCTCCTCTGTTAGGACTTTATTGAAAAAGCAGGAGTGGCTCCCTGTATGACAGGCTGCGCCGATCTGTTCGACTCTGGCAAGCAGGGTGTCCATATCGCAGTCAGCTGTCAGGGACTGCACATACTGGAAATGACCGCTGGTAAGGCCTTTGACCCAGATTTCTTTCCTGCTCCTTGACCAGTAGGTCATCTTTCCAGTGGCTACGGTCAGGTTGTAGGCCTCCTCGTTCATATAGGCCACCATGAGCACCTGATCTGTCGAAGCCTCCTGAACCACTACCGGCAGAAGTCCGTCGGGACCGAGTTTGAAATCTCCCCACGCATATGCGGCTGTTCGTACCTTAACAGGGATTCCCGATGAGAGCAGTTTATTTCTTACGAATTGAAGTTTTCCCGTTCTCTTGTTTACTCCGCTGCCGGTTACGCCGTGAACTCCTGAATGAGAGAGAGACTCTCTCACACAGTCTTTTTCTGCGATCTGAGCGATCACGGGCAGATCCGTCCCGATACCGCTCAGGATTTCGAGGGGATCGTTTCCGACATAGATCAGGCAGCACACATTTCCTTCAATAAGATTCTTATTCTTCGTGATCTGGTCTATAGAAGAAAAGCAGCACGCTATTTTGTCAGAACCGAATTTATCAGCCACTTCCTGCGCGATCTGAGCATTTGAATCTTTGGAGAGGTTCAGGCACGCCATGGCACAGCCCGCGTAAAGGAATTTCTTGATATCTTCCATCCTTCTGACTCTTCCGGCCGCGATGACAGGAATCCGCACTGACGCACAGATCTTCCTGATGATGTCATTGTGCATCTCCTGCTCACTGTCCGAATCAGACATGTCGAAGATCATCAGTGCGTCCGTAAAACCGTTATCATACTGTGCCGCGAGTGCCGCGGGATCTTCACTGACTGTATCAAGATCCCCCAGCCCCTTTACTGCCTTACCTTCGTGCAGATAAACGGCGGGGATCAGCTTCTTAAACTGTGTATCCATTATTATCCTCGATAGGGGATCAGAGACTCCCCTTGGTGCTCAGAACGTCTGTGATCCGTTCCTCCTTCTGTGTTGCCATGTCAAGGGCCTTGGAAAAGCACTTGAACATTCCCTCGATGATGTGATGGGCGTTTGTGCCGGAAAGGATCCTGAAATGAAGGTTCATCGCGGCGCTGTAAGAGACCGAATAGAAGAATTCCCGAACAAGTTCTGTGTCGAAATCTCCGACCATAGGCGCGCTGATCGGCTCTCCTTCCATGACAAAATACGGTCTTCCGCACAAGTCTACCGCGCACAGGATCAAGGCTTCGTCCATAGGGAGGACGAAAAAGCCATACCTCTTAATACCCTTTTTGTCACCAACAGCTTCTCTGATCGCCTGCCCCAGCACGATCCCGGTGTCTTCCACGGTGTGGTGACCGTCCACATTCAGATCTCCGTCTGCCTTGAGCTGCATATCGAACAGGCCGTGTCTCGTAAAAGCATCCATCATATGATCGAAAAAACCGATCCCGGTGGAAATTTCCGCTTTTCCGCCGCCATCGATGCAGAAATTCATGGAAATATCCGTCTCGCCGGTCTTCCTGTGAACTCTCGCTGTTCTTTTATCCATGGTCATTCCTCCTCTTCGAAACGGACAGCAATTGAATTGGCGTGTGCCGTGAGTCCTTCGCTGAGTGCAAAAAGCTCAATATCTTTGTGAACAGCCCGAAGAGCATCCTTTGAGTAGGAAATGATACTGCTCTTCTTGACAAAATCATCTACTCCCAAAGGTGAAAAGAATCTTGCCGTGCCGTTTGTGGGCAGGATGTGGTTGGGGCCTGCAAAATAGTCGCCGAGCGGTTCCGAAGAATAGCTTCCGAGGAAGATCGCGCCCGCGTTGCGGATCTTCGTCATGACCTCATAAGGATTCTCCGTGATGATCTCAAGGTGCTCGGACGCAATGGTATTGGCTGCCTCCACAAGGTCTTCCATTGTATCACCGACAAATATATATCCGTAGTCATCGATGGATTTTTGGATGATCTCCGCTCTTGAGAGCGTCTTCAAAAAGCCGTCGATCTCTTCAGAAACAGCTTTTGCGATATTTTCGTCAGTTGTCAGAAGGATCGCGCTGGCCATCGGATCATGTTCTGCCTGTGACAGAAGGTCCGCGGCGACATACCTGGGATTTGCGGTACTGTCCGCGATGATCAGAATCTCGCTGGGGCCTGCCACAGAGTCTATGCCTGTAACGCCAAAGCAGGCCTTTTTGGCAAGCGCGACAAAAATATTGCCGGGGCCCGTGATCTTATCCACCTTCGGGATCGTCTCAGTGCCGTACGCCATTGCTGCGATCGCCTGCGCGCCGCCGACCTTATAGATCTCATCGGCACCTGCAATATCCGCCGCTACGACTGTGCCTGCGGCAGCTTTCCCGTCAGCTCCGGGCGGAGTACACATGATGATCTTCTCAACTCCCGCCACTTTTGCCGGAACAATGTTCATGAGAACGCTGGAAGGATAGACAGCCCGTCCGCCCGGGACATAACAGCCGGAGACTTCAATAGGCGTCACCTTCTGTCCGAGTATCACTCCGTCTTCTCTGGTAGTGATCCAGCTTGAGCGCTTCTGCTTCTCGTGGTATACACGAATGTTCTCCGCAGCCTTCCTCATCACTTCTATCAGGGCAGGATGCAGCTCCCTGTAAGCATCCGCGATCTCTCTCTCTGATACCCGCAGCGTCCCGGAAGTAAGATCACAGCGGTCAAACTTCTTCTCATATGCGATGACCGCTTCGTCGCCTGACTCACGCACATCCGCGATTATGCTCTGCACGGTTTTCTCATAGTCCCCATATCCGGAAGCTGAGCGGCCGATCAGCCTGGCAAGCGCCTGTGATTTTGTATTTTCGTCGAGCTTTAATATTCTCATCTGAGCACTTTATCCTTTCTGACTGTCAGTCACTCGAGGCAGTCCCGCACATTCGCCATGATCTCTCTGATCCTGCGCGTCTTCATCTGCATAGAGACCTGATTTACGATCATTCTCGCCGATACAGGGCAAACCTCCTCGAGAACAGCAAGTCCGTTCTCCCGAAGTGTCGAACCGGTCTCGACGATATCAACGATCACATCGCCGAGATCTACGATAGGTCCCAGTTCCACGGAACCGTTTAGTTTAATGATCTCCACCGTCTGATGTTTCCTGTTGTAGAAATGTTCCCTTGCGATGTTGGGATACTTGGAAGTCACACGTATCATCTCGTGGTGTCTGAGAAGCTCCCTGGCTTCTTCCGGTCCGCATACACACATGCGGCACTTCCCAAATCCCAGATCGAGCACTTCGTACACACGCCGGTTCTCTTCCATAATGATGTCCGAACCTACCACGCCGATGTCCGCAGCGCCGTATTCCACATATGTCGGAACATCAGGCCCTTTAGCCAGGAAAAACCTGAGTTTTTGTTCCTCATTGACAAAGATCAGTTTCCGCGAACTCTTGTCTTTGAGCTCTTCGCAGTAATAGCCGGCGTCACCGAGCAGTTTCATTGTCTGATCCGCAAGGCGTCCCTTCGTAAGGGCAATGGTTATATAATCGTTCACGCTGTCCTCCGTTCGCTCTTTACTTCTGCGCGCATTCCGGCAGCAGAACCGTCCTGAAGCCCGCCATACGGCTCATACGGGCAGTTTTGAGGGCCTCACGGTAGTTTGAATCATTGTAATAAATCTTTTGAATTTCGGGCTCCTCGTCGTTCACGATGTGCTGCCTGTACATTGCATCCATGAGCGTATCGATGGAGATCATGCAGCCTATGGCCGGCGCTGTTTTGCCAAAACAGCTGAGGAGCTGGTCATATCTGCCGCCCGACGCTACAGGTTCGCCGGTCCCATAGGTATAGCCTTTGAAAATGATACCTGTATAATATCTGTATTTGCTCAGCAGTGACAGATCGAAACTGATATATCTTGAAAGTCCGTATGCGTCCACAACGTCAAAGACTTCTATCAGGCGTTTTACAGCCCTGCCGGTCCGCTCATTGGGAGCCGCCTCCCATGCTTTCTTCAGATCCTCAGATGACTCCATAAAATCGCGGAAGCGCAGGAACAGATCCCTGTCCTGCCGGCTGTACCCTTCGCTCTTTAAAAGATCCTCGGCTGCAAAATAGTTCTTGCCGGAGATCTCGTCCCTCAGGGCCGTCTCAACATCCGCGTCCATCCCGAGATAGTCGCAGATCCCCTTGAAATACTCGACGTTTCCGACACTGATCTGAAACTCTTCAAGCCCTGCTGCCAGAAGGCTCTCGATCAGCATGGCGATCATCTCTCCGTCCGCCTGCGCGCTTGCGTCGTTCATGAGCTCAGCGCCCATCTGGAAAGTCTCCTTGCGTTTACCCTGAAGATCTGATGTGTTTGAGAAAGCGCTTCCCTGATAGCAGAAACGAAGGGGACGATGTTCGTCCATAAAATACTTGGCGGCGCATCTTGCTACGGAAGGCGTAAAGTCAGGTCGGAGCACCAGCGTGTTGCCTTCTTTGTCGAAGAACTTGTACAGTTCCCTGGAGGAAGTCGTGCCGATCTCGTTAGAGAACACGTCGAAATATTCAAATGAAGGAGTCTCCAGGTCCTTGTAACCGTATAAATGGATCTGTTCCGCGATCTTTTCGATCGTCCTGCTTCGGGCAGTATACTCCCTGCCATAACAGTCCCTTACTCCTTCGGGCGTATGAAGCAGCTGCTGCGCTTTTCTGTTGGCGTAATTCATGAGTTCTCCTTCGCTTTATTGTGCTGCAGTGCTAATTCGATAACACGTGAAATTATTGGAAGTATACAGGAATATACTCAGACTGTCAAATTTACGCTTCGCTGTCCCTCTCTGCGAGGTCCCTGTTGATCATCTCAAGATAAGGTACCAGAATGCCATGCTTATGAGGCAGCACCCAGTTCATGTCCAGCTCATCCATTCTGAAGCTTTTCCTTCCGCCCGACATTGCCCGCTCCCAGAAGGGCAGAAAGTGTCTGAAGGGAAGGTAGTAATAGAAACCTTCTTCCGTATAACTGATCAGAAAGAACGCGATCCCGTCCTGCTTTTCAAACAATCTCATAAATTCCACCTGATGAGGGTGGATATTCTGCAGGGCAAATGTCTTCTGTCTGCATTCCTTGGCGTCAAAACATACCGGGATGCCCTGGATCACGCCTATATAGTCTACAGTGCTCTTCTGATCAAAATAAGCCAGCGTAATATGCTTGTTCTCACTGTCGATCTTCATCGGGGTGATCGGTGTAGGCACCTTCTGAATAAGAGCAAGATTCTGTTCTTTGTATTTTTCATTGGTCCGGTTGATCTCGTCCTCAAATAAAGACCCCCGGAGTCCTCTTGATTTCCATGTCGGCATAGCAACTTACTCCCGTACTGCTCTTAAAGTCGGTCTTCACTTTACACCGGCGATCTCAGTATATATGCGGGGAGGATCACAGAAGATCACCTTTTCAGAGAGCCCTGCCAGGTCCCCGTCCATGCGGGGGAATTCTACCCTGCAGCACCAGAGCATCTGTCCCCGGAGTCCGAATTCACTGCGGATCTTTTCGTTGACTTTCCTGTCTCCGTATTTGGGATCACCGAGGATCGGATGTCCCATCTGCGCAAGGTGGCTGCGCAGCTGATGAGTCTTTCCGGTGATCAGTTCCATCTCAAGAAGCGAATAGCGGTCTCCCGGGATGACAGGTTCGTATACGGTCCTTGTCCAACTACCTCCGCCTTTCGCTGTTTCCGTAAAGTTGACTGTGTTGGTCACTTCATCTTTGTGCAGATAGCCCTCGATAATGCCGCCTTTTCTCACGGTTCCAAGTACAGCAGCCCGGTAATACTTGCGCAATGTCCTGTCTCTTAACAGTTCCGCGATCTTTCTTGCGCCCGTCAGGGATTTGGAACAGATCAGGATCCCTCCTGTATTCCTGTCAAGCCTGTTGCAAACAGATGGTTTGAAACTTCTGAGTGTGGAAGTATCAGCTTCTCCCTTCTCTATAAGGTAGCCCAAAAGCCACTCGTTCATAGTGCGGTCTGCCTCTGCTGCCTTCTGTGACAGGACTCCCACAGGTTTTCTCACGATGAGGATATCCGGATCTTCGTAGAGTATACCGTCATCACCGATTCTTCCCTTGATCTGCCGGTATGCCTTTACGTACTCCTGCATTTCATCATCGCAGCCGCCTGTTTTGGTCCTATCTTCGGTACCGGTCTCTCCCCCGAATTTACCGATCGTATCATCAGAAAGAAAAAGCGTCACCAGATCTCCTTCCAGAAGAAGCTCACTGCCGGACGCTTTTTTGCCATTGAGTGTAATATTCTTTTTCCTGAGCATTTTATAGAGGAAAGAGGAGGGAGCACCGGGAAGCTTTCGCTGCAGATACTTGTTAAAGCGCTGGTCCTTCTCTTCGCTCTTAACTGTCCATTCTCTCATCGGCCGCTTTCCTCACAGGGATATTGATTTCAAAAGATCCAGCACGCCCTGTATACTCTTTCTCTCTTTGCTGTCTTCAAGTCTGTTCAGATCATCCAGGCGCTGCGTATAATTATCCTGATTTCTGAAGATCTTGACAGTATATCCCTTAAATCCGTCATTTTCGAGCATAGTTCTGATGTGCATCTCTCCGCTCTTTACGTCGCATCCCGGATCTTCCGTCAGGGCACATACGGACCTCCCGGCGCAAACCGCGTGGCTGATCGCGAAATTCTTATCATAGCTTGTCATAAAGAGGTCGTAAGCTCCTGCCAGTTCTCCGATATGAAGCTCAATGGCATCTCTCGCGCTCGCGGAACAGCATTTTGCCCTGCAGAACATTATAAAGTCCACCGCGAACTTTCCGACGCCGATACAGCTTAAAGCCGCAAGGATCGTAAAAGCATTTTTATTGGTCCCGAAATACCTTAGCGCGCCGAAATACATGCCCAGTACCGCCGCAAGCAGACCGAAAGTGACGACCGCGAAGATCTTCCGCCCTCTCTTTATGTATCCGTAAGTCCCCTTTTTTCCGATCATGATTACTCCAATTACGTCAAAACAGGACATCTCTCCGCATAACGAAAAGATGTCCCGCACAATACTACTTCGGTATTAACCCTCAAACATGTCAGTGTTCACGAATTCGGAATCATCCTCCTCTTCCGGATAGTTCTCAGGATCCTCGTCCATATTCTGCATCAGACCGGATTCCTCATCTTCTTCCGGCTGCGGGCTGAGCTCAGCGCGATTCTGCCCCAGAGTGTCGATGTAATCCGACATTTCATCGTGGAAGTTGGAGAAGATGGAAGTCATGTTATTGCGCGCGCTGATCGTGCTCTTCTCAAGGTCAGCAAGCATTCCTTCCATATACTGTCTGAATGCTTCGCGCTGCGCGTCTGACTCATTTACAGCCTTGTCGAGAATATCCTGCGCCTGCTGCGTGGCCATTCTGACGATTTCATTGGCCTGGGCATAAGCCTGCTGCATGATCTCATGCTCGTTGACAAGTTCATTTGTATGCGCCGTAGCTTCATTGATCATCTCTTCCGCTTTTCTCTTAGCGTCGTCAAGGATCGCATCCTTATTGGCGATGATCCGCTGATAATGTCTGATCTCATCAGGAGTCTTCGCGCGAAGCTCCTCAAGAAGGGCATCCATTTCGTCCTTGTCTACGATAATATTTGTTTTGGAAAAAGTCTGATATCTGCAGGAATCAATAAAATCCTCAATCTGGTCAATCATCTGCTCGATTTTGCTGCTCATCTTTTCCGATCCTCCTTATTTATCTTGGTAAAATTCCGGATGAAGAACTCTCATCTTGCCGATCACTTCCTCTTCGATCGAAGGAGGAACGCACAGGCTGATGTCGCCGCCGAAAGATGCGATCTCCTTCACGACAGAAGAACTCAGATACGCGAATTCCTTGCTGCTCGTGATAAAGATCGTGTCAAGCCAGCCGTCTGAGATCGTTCGGTTTGCATGGGCGATCTGCAGTTCGTACTCAAAATCAGTCACTGCGCGAAGACCGCGTACAGCAATATGACAGTCGATTTTACGTGCATAATCCATGAGTAATCCGTAATAGGAATCGACATGCACATTCGGAATATTTTCTGACACTTTGCGTAACATTTTAACACGTTCGTCAACAGAAAACAATGGAGTTTTCGCTTTATTGTCCAAAACGCAGACTGTCAGGTCGTCAAACATTTCCGCTGCTCTTTTTATAATGTCGATGTGTCCATAGGTAACGGGGTCAAAACTTCCCGGGTAAATCGCGTGTTTCATCCTGGATCCTTTCTGCTGCCGATCAGTTTTTTTGAGTGCGTCTGATGAAGAGATGCCTGTTCGCTTTGTAATCCTTCTCCCTTACAAGTTCAAGGCCGATATCGCCCAGATAAGAGAAATCCGTATCCAGTGAAGATTCCACTATGATCAGCGTATTGTCCGTGACATATTTCTCTGCGGGGAGCGCATTCAGAATATCGTGGACTGTCTGTGACTCGTAAGGCGGGTCCACATAGATGATATCCACTTCCTTCTCGTGGATGTGCCGCAGCGCACTCAGAGCGTCCTGCTTTAAAAGCACTGCTTCCTCCTCGAAATGTGTTGTGTGAAGATTCTTCTGAATACAGGCGCATGCTTCTCTGCCGTTTTCAACAAAATAAGCGCGTTTGGCGCCCCGGCTGAGAGCTTCGATTCCGATCGCTCCGCTGCCCGCACACAGATCGAGAAAGATCGATCCGGGTACATCCGCCTGAATGATATTAAAAAGAGTCTCTTTGATGATGTCCTGTGTAGGCCTTGTGTCAAGACCGTACGGCGCGACGAGTTTCAATCGCCTGGCGCTGCCTGCTATTACTCTCATGCCTTATTCCTCGAAATGTGAGGCGGAACCATTCCCGCCTCTTCTTAACTAAAGTGTATTAAATCTTCTCTTTTTTGTCTATCTCCAAATACCGGCCTGGGAAATATAGGATCAGAACCTCTTGCTGCCTCTGCCGTTCCTGGCTCCGGCGCGGACTTTGTCGAGATCGATCTCCGTTTCTCTGTGCAGAAGCGGAGCGGGTTCTTTGTCTTTCGCCAGAACCGCTCTCTCCACATAGTCTTCCTTGCTCAGCTTGATCCCCGCAACACCTGCGGCCGCTTTCTTCTTCTCCGGGATCTGATCGAGCGGGAACTTGAGAAGATATCCGTTAGCCGTCATAAGTACAGCGTATTTCTGATCAGTAATGACTCCGGCAAAAACGAGAGAATCTCCCTCTGCAAGTTTAGTTGCGTTCATCGTCTTCATGCGGGTCTCAAACTCGCCGCCGCTCACTGTTTTGACAAGTCCGTTTTTCGTGACGAAAAGGAGCCTGTAGAGATTGAGGTCAGTCTGGCTGCAAGCCATGACGATCTCTTCCTTAGAGGAATCGTAATTGCCGATATTGTCAATGGGGATACCTTTATCCCTGAGCTTTCCGAGAGGAAGATCGGAGACTTTTACGGTATGGAGCGTGCCATTATCCGTAAACAGACAGATTTTTCCGGTGCTTCTGCACATGAAATAATACTTGTATCCGGCTTCCACCGACTCCTGATTTCTTGTGTAAGCGGACGGATCCATAGTCTTGGCATATCCGAAACGGTCCATGACGAACAGGAGCTCCCTGTCCTCCTCGTCCTCTTTTACCACAAAGGAAACCGTTTCCGCCTGTGTGATCTCCGTTTTCCTGGGCTGAGCATACCTGTCTCTGATCTGAGTCAGATCATTACGCAGGACCTTTGTCATGGAGTCCCGCTCCTCCAGGATATCTTCGTAGCGGTAGATATTGGCGACAGTCTCGTCGTGTTCTTTGATAAGGGCTTCCAGTTCAAGTCCGATCAGTTTATAGAGGCGCATATCAAGGATCGCATCGGCCTGAGCCTCTGTAAAGGCAAGCTGCGTCGCCATGATCTCCGATTCTTCGCTTCGGAATTTTATCCCGCCGGTTTCACCGTTCACAAGGCAGTTCTTGACAGTCTTTCTGTCTCTTGCGCCCCGCAGGATCTCAATGATCAGGTCAATAACGTTGACCGCTTTGATCAGGCCTTCCTGGATCTCCCTCTTTTTGCGCTCCTTTTCAAGAAGATTCTCGTACTTTCTCGTAGTAGTCTCGTAGAGAAAATCCGTGTTGGCTTTCAGGATCTCCTTAAGGCTCAGCGTCTCGGGCCTTCCGCTCCTGATCGCGAGCATATTCACGCCGAATGTATCTTCAAGGCGGGTCTTCTTATAGAGAAGATTACGGAAATTATCGACATCCGTATCTTTTTTCAGTTCGATGACGATACGGATCCCTTCTTTATCAGATTGGTTTGTAATGTCGATGATATCATTCGTGACCTTTTTCTCGGCGAGCGCAGCTACATCCGAGAGGAACTTGCCGATACCGGCGCCGATCATAGTATAAGGAATCTCCGTGATCACCAGATTGACGTGCCCGGAGCGGCCTTTTTCTACCATAGTGCGGCCTCTCAGGCGAACCTTCCCCACGCCTGTCTCGTAGATCTCGGGAAGTTCTTCCTTGTTGACCACAATGCCGCCTGTCGGGAAATCAGGTCCTTTGACATAACGCATCAGTTCTTTGTTTGTCAGTTCCGGGTTCTCGAGCAGAGCGATCTCAGCGTCGATTATCTCCGCGAGATTGTGAGGAGGAGTGCTGGTCGCCATTCCCACCGCAATGCCTTCCGATCCGTTGATCAGAAAGTTGGGGATCTTGACGGGGAGCACTTCAGGTTCTTTCTCGTTCTCATCGAAGTTAGGAACAAAATCCACGACATCTTTATCGAGATCCGCAAGAAAAGCTTCTTCCGTGATCTTCTCAAGCCGCGCCTCGGTATAGCGCATTGCCGCGGCGCCGTCGCCTTCTATATTGCCGAAGTTTCCGTGGCCGTCGATCAGGGGGATCTCTTTTTTGAAATCCTGTGCCATGACGACCAGCGCGTCATAGATCGAACTGTCGCCGTGGGGATGATATTTACCCATCGTATCGCCGACGATTCGGGCGCTCTTTCTGAAGGGCCTGTCAGATCGGATCCCGAGCTCATGCATGTCGTAAAGAGTTCTTCTCTGTACGGGTTTTAGTCCGTCCCGGACATCCGGGAGCGCCCTGGCGACGATTACGCTCATCGCGTAGTCTATGTAGGATTTCTGCATCAGTTCGGAATACTCTGTCTTTAAGATCTGCTCCTGCGGAGTCTCCGCAAAAGTGTCTTCCGTCAGTCTCTTTCCTTTTTTGCTGTTCTTGTTCTGGTCGTCTTTAGGCATACTTATTACTGTTTCTCCGTTTTTTTACATCAGACATCAAGTTCCGCGTCGTCCGCATGGTCGTGGATGAACATCCTGCGGGGAGGAACTTCGCTTCCCATAAGAAGCTCCGTGATGTCAGAAGCATGTATTGCGTCTTCGATCTGTACCTGTCTCATGTATCTTCTCTTGGGATCAAGGGTCGTCTCCCAGAGCTGCTCGGGGTCCATCTCCCCCAGGCCCTTGTATCTCTGCAGAGTAAAATCGTTCTTGTGCGTCTTTCTGTATTTTGCCAGCGCGTAATCGTCGTAGAGGTATTCGCCTTCTCCGCTTCCCTTTTTGGGAACCACTTTGTACAGAGGCGGCATGGCGACATAAACATGTCCCTCATAGATCAGTTCCGGCATAAAGCGGTAAAAAAGAGTCAGAAGAAGCGTCGAGATATGAGCGCCGTCGACGTCCGCGTCAGCCATGATAATGATCTTGTCGTATCTTAGCTTCGAGATGTCGAAATCATTGCCGTACCCTTCAGAGAACCCGCAGCCGAACGCGTTGATCATGGTCTTGATCTCGGCATTTGCCAGCACTTTGTCTATGCTGGCCTTCTCGACGTTGAGGATCTTGCCGCGGATCGGCAGGATAGCCTGATACATCCTGTCCCTTGCCATCTTGGCGCTTCCGCCGGCGGAGTCACCCTCGACAATGAAGATCTCGCATTTGGACGCGTCCTTGCTGGTGCAGTTCGCCAGCTTCCCGTTTGAATCAAAGGAAAACTTCTGCCTGACCAGCATGTTGGTCCTGGTCTTCTCTTCGGTCTTTCTGATCTTAGCTGCCTTCTCGGCACATCCGATCACCGTCTTGAGTACTTCCAGATTTCTGTCAAAATAGTGAACGATCTCATCTCCCGTGACCTGGCTGACAGCCTTGGCGGCATCCTGATTGTCCAGTTTGGTCTTGGTCTGTCCTTCAAACCTGGGATCCGGGTGCTTTATGGAAATGACAGCCGTCATTCCGTTTCTGATATCCGCGCCGGTAAAATTCGTATCCTTTTCCTTCAGAACACCAATCTGGCGCGCATAGTTGTTGATCACCTGGGTGAAGACGGTCTTAAAGCCCGTCAGATGCGTTCCGCCCTCCGCATTATAGATATTGTTGCAGAATCCCAGAACATTTTCGTGGAATTCATTGACAAACTGAAACGCTGCTTCCACCGTGATCTGATCGCTTAAGCCTTTGAAATAAATGATATCCGTGACAGCTTCCTTGGATTTATTGAGCGCACGGATAAATCCGACTATTCCGTCGGGTTCATGGAACACAAGCTCTTCAGCGGGCTCCTGCCTCTTGTCCGTATACTCGATCGTAAGTTCCGGATTGAGATAAGCGGTCTCGTGCATGCGGCTTTTAATATCTTCTTCCCTGAACCTTGTCTTCTCAAAGATCTCGGGGTCAGGCAGGAAATTGATCCTTGTGCCTGTCCATCTGGTCTTGCCCGCAACAGGCAGCAGGCCGTCTTCGAGTTCCACTACAGGATTTCCGCGCTCATATTTATCCTCATAAAGAAAACCGCCGCTGCCAACGCTGACGGTCATTCTTTCAGAAAGAGCATTGACCACGGAGGACCCCACTCCATGCAGGCCTCCGCTGGTCTTATACGCATTATTATCAAATTTTCCTCCGGCGTGAAGGGTTGTGAACACCACTCGCTCCGCGCTCACGCCTTTTTCATGCATTCCGATCGGAATGCCCCTTCCGTTGTCCTCCACTGTACAGGAGCCGTCCGCCTCAAGGATCACCTTGATCGTGGTGCAGTATCCGGCGAGATGCTCATCAACTGAGTTGTCCACGATCTCATAGATCAGATGATTGAGTCCCCTTGTGGAGACGCTGCCGATATACATGCCGGGCCTTGTCCTTACGGCCTCGAGTCCCTCCAGCACTTTGATACTGGCGGCATCGTAATTATTAGTATCCTGATTAAGATTTGCCATGCAGATTTCCTATTCCTGGTTGTACTTGTTTGTTCACGCTCAGATATCTTTGTGCATCGGAATCTTCTTCGAGCAGGCGATCGCAAGAGCGCCCGGTCCGATATGGCAGGCAATACTCAGAGAGAGCACATCGTCCTGCACATTAAAGCCCGGAAAAGCAGCTCTGACTTCCTGGGAAAACTCCGCGAACTGGTCCGGCACATTGCCATGTACCGCGTAGAGCCAGACATTCTCCTTGTCTGTACCTCCGTACAGAGTCTCTATATCGTGTTTCATCGCGTTGATCATTATATTCTTGCCCTGGTTCATAGTGCGGGCCTTAGAAAAAGCGTCGAGTCTCTCACCCTTGATCTGCAGGACCGGCTTAATGCGCAGGAGTGTTCCAACTGCAGCTGCAGCCGGAGTGATCCTGCCGCCCTTTTTCAGGTAATAAAGAGTATCGAGCATGATATAAATGCTGGATTCATATTTGACGTGCTCCAGTTCCTCGCGGATCTGAGCCGCACTCATACCCATTTCCGCCATTTCCAGTGCATCCAGAACTGATCTCTTCTGTGTTACAGAGATCCTCTGGTTGTTAACTACCTGGACCTTGCCGTCGTAGTCATCCGCAAGCATTCTGGCACTCTGGCAGGAACCTGACAGTCCGCTGCTCATGGGAATATAAACCACTTCGTCGTGGGTCTTGAGGGCGTTGTCCCAAATTTTCATCACGTCGGAAGGGGAGGGCTGGCTTGTCACGATATTGGCCCCGCTCTCCATCTTTGCGTAAAACTCTTCCCTTGAGAGAGTGATTCCCTCATAGAAAGTCTCGTCGCCGATCATAAAGGGCATCGGAACTACTGAGATCCCGAGCTTTTCAGCTTCCTGAGGGGTGATATGAGCGTTACTGTCAGTTATAACTGCAATCTTCGACATCTTTTTCTCCATTTCTTTAAAACCGCGGTTTAAACAACAAACTACAGTTAGAAATCATCATAATAATATGAGCGCCGAAAGTCAACCTCGCTCTAAATCGTTCTTATATCGAGCTGTCTCATATGAGGCGTTTCAAATTCGGGATCAGACAGAAGGACTTCCTCAACGTGTGCTGCCGCCTTGCGCATGATCGCTGAGTCCTCGTAGATATCAGCCAGTACAAAGCCGAGCGCGCCGCTCTGTCTCTCTCCGAACAGGTCTCCGGGGCCCCTGAGTTTAAGGTCTTCCTCCGCTATTTTGAATCCGTCATTTGTCTTCTCCAGGATCTCCAGACGCCGCGGCTTTTTGTCAGGGTCATCATCACCTGCTGCACCCGGAGTATAGAGAAATATGCAGTAAGACTGCCATTTTCCTCTTCCTACCCGTCCTCTGAGCTGGTGCAGCTGAGACATACCGAATCGCTCGGCGTTCTCAATAGCGATCACAGTTGCATTGGGTACATCGATCCCGACTTCTATAACTGTCGTGGATACCAGAATATCGGTTTCACCGCTGCTGAATCGATCCATGACTTCTGTCTTTTCGGAGGGCTTCATACGGCCGTTCAGAGAGTCGATCCTCACTTCCGCCGGAAAGATTTTTCTCAGCTTTTCAGTATAATCGCGTACGTTCTCAAGATCGCTCATCTCGCCCTCTTCCACTTCGGGGCAGATCACATAAGCCTGTCTTCCCTGCGAGATCTGTCCGTAAATGAAGCGATAGATCCTGCGGCGCTCGCTGCTGCTTATTGCCAGATTTTTGATAGGGATCCTTCCCGCAGGCATCTCGTCGAGCACAGAGATCTGCAGATCTCCGTACATGATTATGGCAAGCGTTCTCGGAATAGGGGTCGCGCTCATTACGAGCACCGGCACAGAATTTCCTTTCCCTGCCAGGGACTCCCTCTGCCTCACCCCGAAGCGGTGCTGCTCGTCAGTGATCACCAGTGCGAGGTCAGCATATTCTACGCTGTCCTGGATCAGTGCGTGAGTTCCGATGATGATATCTGCTTTTCCGGCCGCAATTTTATCGTAAGCCTCTTTCCGCGCCTTGCCCTTTACCGATCCGGTCAAAAGAACAGGATTGATCGGAAGATCGTACTGATCTTTTAATTTCAACAGGTTATCCATATGCTGCTTCGCAAGGACTTCCGTGGGAGCCATGAGAGCCCCCTGCCTGTGATTGGCGCTGCAGAGAAGGAGCGCAAGGAAGGCAAGGATCGTCTTTCCGGATCCCACATCTCCCTGAAGGAGACGGCTCATCACGTACTCGCCCGTCAGATCCCTTTTGATCTCTTCCCAAGCTCTTTTCTGGGCTCCTGTAAGGGAATAAGGAAGATTTGAAAGAAGTTTCTCGGGGAGTTCCCCGGGAAGCAGGGGTTTGACGTTTTTGAGCCCCTCATTCTCTTTTTTCTTCTTTCTGATGCCAAGTATAAACTCAAAAAACTCGTCAAAGATCAGCCGGTTTCTGGACATCCCCAATTCCTGCATACTTGCAGGATGATGGATCGCGCGAAGCGCCAGGTCCCTTTCGCACAGACCAAGTCGCTCTCTTTCGTTCTCATCAAGATAGTCTTCAAACGCCGGAAGTCCCTCAAGGGCCTGCCCGATCAGTGCAGATATCTGTTTATTCTTCATGCCTTGAAACAGTGGAT
>CAMKAA010000002.1 GCA_946410365.1 uncultured Lachnospiraceae bacterium
CGGCAGTACATGTTTCCGGATCGAGGTGCGTTCTCTTTCTCTTGACGCTCAGCGCAGTCGGAATTCGATGAGTTCTCGCTGTCCCAGCGTTCCGCCGCACTCTTAAGGGCTTCGTAACGCAGGTGCCTGGCAGCCTCTTCAACACTCAGTCCGTTCTCAGCGGCATATCCGGCGGCATCCACTCTCACAGCCTCAAAGGGAATCCCCGCAGCCTCGCAGTAACCTGCCACATACTCAAGATCTCCTTCCGCGCTCTCCCGCAGTCCATGATGGACGTGGAGCACTCTCAGCTGAAACCCAGCCTGCGGCCGCAGTTCCCGCAGAATTTCCAAAAGACACATCGAATCAGCTCCACCGGACACTGCGGCAAGGATGCATCCGCCTTCTTCGATCATTTTGTTGTGAATCATATAATCATGAATCCGGTTGATCATTGAGTACCTCTGTATTTCCGGGTGAGTGGAGCCGTTTTCGATCAGGTAAGGCTTGTTGGGCACTTGCTTTACATCCATTTTCGAGCATCGGCCAATTCTGGTGGTCTGATATGAAGCTTTAGAATCAGGTCCCATCAGTTTGGAAATAATTCTCGCAGGGATGGTGCCCATCAACGTATTTCAATCTCAGGCCTCCATCAGTTTATAAAGAATTCTTATATAGATGGAGCCTCCGTGCCTGATCAGCAACAGCATTTTTCTCACACTCCATCAGATTTGAATAAAGCATGTCCAAAGACGGGGTGCTCCGGTTTTACAAGCCTTTCTCATCCCGTCAGTTTTGAAAAAACATGTCCTAAGACGGGGTACTCCCACCCGATGAGCTTTTTCACCCCCATCAGTTTTGAATAAGCTTCTAAATTGATGGAGCCCATGCTCCTAACTTGTCCCAACAAGCTTCACATACACCGTCAGTTTTGAAAAAACGGGGCCGAAGATGGGATACTCCCACCCGACAAGCTTTTTCAGCCCCATCAGTTTTGAATAAGCTTCTTAATTGATGGCCCCCCTGCTCCTAACCTGTCCCAACAAGCTTCACACACCCCATCAGTTTTGAAAAAGCTTCTTAAAAGACGGAGCCTGATCCCCCGCAGCCCCAATCAACCTCACCCAACCAAAGAAAGCCGCCGCCAACAGGCGACAGCCTTTTAATACGAGCTTCCTTCCTTGAAGATCACTTCACCCTCATAGACCAGCCCGAGTTTCTCTCTTGCCACTTCCTCGATGTACTCTCTGGACTTTGTATATTGCTTGTATTCTTCGATCTCTTCCGCCCTCTGTTCTTCCTTCGCGATCTCGCTTTGAAGTTCTTCGATCCTCTCCTTATTCGAGTGGAGACGGCGGTAAAGGCTCCCGCAGGTTACCAGTACTACCATGATCAGAGCACCGACGATCAGAGCAGCGATCCACATACTAAGTCTGTTCTGCTCTCTTGTCTTCGCAGATCTCTCAATTGCCATTGATCTCCTCCCGCTCTTATCCTCAATACCATATCAGCAGACTGCTGCCGCAGCCCGCCGGTATCAATCAACAATCATCTGATTGTTCTCATCTTACCCCTCTTTTTCGGACACCGTCAATGCGGTGCGCCAATAGTTTAGAAAGAGTTCAGAATTACCCTTCCTCCTTCGAAGTCTCCGGTTCCGGCGATGGAAGATAGCGGAAGAGGTCCGCAGCAGCTTCCTTGCGCACATTTTCCTGTACTGTAAGAACTTCGACTCTGGTTTCCCGGTTTCCGAAGGAGATGCCTATGATGTCGCCCGGCTTCACTTCCGCGGAGGCCCTGGCTATGCGGCCGTTCAGTGTGACTCTTCCGTTGTCACATGCCTCGTTGGCAACTGTGCGCCTTTTGATCAGCCTGGAGATCTTGAGATATTTGTCAAGTCGCATGATACGCTCCCTTTTGCACAAGTAAAGCCCGGAGATTGAACTCCGGGCTGTCAGTTACTCACCGATACTAAATATCAGTTAATCTGTTGACTACGTCCTTCAAAGAATGAACAGATCAGTTGATCGCATCCTTCAGAGCCTTGCCGCCCTTGAACTTAGGGGTCTTGGAAGCCTCGATGGTGAGGGGCTGGCGGGTATGAGGGTTGATACCGACTCTTGCTGCTCTCTCGCTGACTTCGAAAGTGCCAAAGCCAACCAGCTGAACCTTGCCGCCCTTAGCAAGCTCTTCAGCTACTGTATCTGTGAAAGCCTTAAGTGCCTTCTCAGCGTCTTTCTTGGTAAGTCCGGCTTTATCAGCAATTGCTGCGATCATTTCTGTCTTATTCATAATATAGATTCCTCCTGATAGTGATGAGAGCTTCTCTCCCATAAATTTCCTATTAAATTTATAATAGGTTTCTATTGGTTTGTCAACAAGTGAACGATGTCAATGCCATTTATTGCCCAAGAGAGATCTCAGGTCCTGACATACCGATTCAGCAGGTATTCTTTGTTGTTGTGCTCCGGTACAACAAGCACTTCTTCAAACATTCCTGCCAAAATATCGCCGACTTCACGCCCGGGCTTTACGCCCATTTTGATAAGATCATTGCCGTTCACTGCAAGCTCTTTGAGGCTCAGGCAGTCGCCGCGCTCGACAATTCTCCTGCAGATGCTGCACAGAGTGTCGAATGCCTCCTGCTTTTCCTCCCGCCGGTACGTGCTCTGGGCCAGAAAGTCGGCCTGTTTCACTTCCAGAAGAAGAGGAAAGAGGTCAACACCGGTATTCACCATAGCTTTGCGCACCGCGGGTTCCGTCAGGCGGATCTGCGTGTCGTGATATTTGATCAGCGTGGTCACCTGCCTGATCGTCGCGTTGTCATATTTGAGTCTCTGCAGGATGGTCTTCGAAAGGCCGACGCCTACTTCCGCATGGCCGCGGAAATGGTCAATTCCCTCCTCATCTACAGTGTGACAGATCGGCTTCGCTATATCGTGTAAAAACATAGTGAGCCGCAGGACTCTGTCTTTGCGGATCAGACTGACTCCCTTGAGGATATGCTCTCCCACTGTATAGCAGTGATGGGGATTGATCTGGTCAGTCTCCATACACCTGTCAAATTCGGGGATGAATTCTTTGGTAATGCCCGCCTCCCAGGCAGTTCTGAGAAGTTCCGGCCTGTCAGAGAGAAGGGTTTTCTCCAGTTCTTCCCGGATCCGCTCACTGCTGATCTTCCGGAGGTTGGGCGCGAGGATTTCTGCGGCCTTCAGAGTCCCGGGCTCGATCTCGTAGCCGAGCTGGGCGCTGAAGCGGATCGCTCTCATGATCCTGAGCGCATCCTCAGTAAACCTCTGCACGGGATCTCCCACCGCGCGGACAATGCCGTTCTCCAGGTCCTTTTGGCCGCCGAAGAGATCGACCAGTCCGCTTTCATTATTATATGCCATCGCATTGATGGTAAAATCTCTTCTCCTGAGGTCCTCCCGAAGGCTCGGCGTAAAGGTCACCTCTTTGGGATGGCGGCCGTCCTCGTAGACGCCGTCCACCCTGAAAGTGGTAACTTCATACCCGGTCCCTCCGCACAGAACAGTAACTGTCCCATGCTGCAGTCCCGTATCGATGGTCCTGGGGAACACACTCTTGACCTCCATCGGCAGGGCCGATGTGGTGATGTCCCAGTCATGGGGTTCCCGCCCCAGAAGGGCGTCGCGGACACAGCCGCCGACTACATAGGCCTCATAGCCGGCTTTCTGAAGACTTTCCAGGATGCTATTTACTTGTTCCGGTATTACGATCTGCATCTGCACGCATTCACCTCAGATCTGCTCTGTTTGGACTGGTGAGCCGCCAGAGATCAATACGCTCCGGACCTGTGCGCATTGTCGATCAATATGCTCTGCCCCAGTAGACCATCTTTGTCGCGGGTTTTCCGCAGCAGACGCATACGTCGCTGAGCTGCTCCTGCTTGTAAGGGATGCAGCGGCTTGTCACAGAGTAATCTTCTTTGATCTTCTCCTCGCACTCCCTGCTTCCGCACCACATAGCCTTTACGAAGCCCTTGGTGTCCTCAAAGAGGGACTCGAAAGTCTCCTTGTCGGGAGCCTCGAAAGTGTGCTCCTCAAGGTGCTTCTTCGCTCTCTCGTACATATCCTTCTGGATCTGAGGAAGGAGTTCTCCGATCTTCTCGGGGAGAGAAGCGATCTCGCAGACCATCTTCTCACGGGTGTCGCGGCGCACTACGACGCACTTGCCCTCGGCGATATCTCTGGGTCCGATCTCGACGCGGAGCGGAATACCTCTCATCTCCTGCTCGGCGAACTTGAATCCGGGGCTCTTGTCGGTCTCGTCGACTTTGACACGGAAATCCTTAAGCATTTCCTTAATCTCAGCCGCTTTCTCGAGGACGCCGGCCTTTCTCTGCTGGATGGGAATGATCATTACCTGGGTGGGCGCGATCTTGGGAGGCAGCACGAGACCGGAATTGTCACCGTGTACCATGATCAGAGCGCCGATGATTCTGGTGGAAAGTCCCCAGGATGTCTGGAAAGCGTATTTAAGCTTGTTATCTTTGTCAGTAAACTGGATGCCGTAAGCCCTTGCAAAATCATCGCCGAAGTTATGGCTTGTGCCGGACTGCAGAGCTCTGCCGTCGTGCATCAGGGCTTCGATGGTGTAAGTGGCGATCGCTCCCGCAAATTTCTCCTTGTCGGTCTTGCGGCCTTTGATGGTGGGGATCGCAAGGTCTTCCGCGCAGAAGTCCGCGTAGACATCGAGCATCAGTTTCGTTCTCTCCTCAGCCTCTTCCATGGTGGCGTGGACAGTGTGCCCCTCCTGCCACATGAACTCTCGGGAACGCAGGAAAGGCCTGGTCTCCTTCTCCCAGCGGACAACGCTGCACCACTGGTTGTAGTTCTTGGGAAGGTCTCTGTAGGAGTGGACTTCATCTTTATAGAAGTCACTGAACAGTGTCTCGGAAGTGGGACGCACGCAGATCCTCTCCTGCAGCTCTTCCTGACCGCCGTGGGTCACCCATGCCACTTCGGGAGCAAAACCGTTGACCAGGTCGCTCTCTTTGCTGAGCAGGTTCTCCGGGATCATCATGGGAAGATACACATTCTCAACGCCGACTGCCTTGAAGCGCGCGTCCAGATGCTTCTGTACTGCTTCCCAAAGCGCGTATCCCGCGGGTTTGTATACCATAAATCCCTTGATATTGGAATAAGCGATAAGTCCTGCCTTAATTACAACGTCCGTATACCATTGTGTGAAATCCTCATCCATGGATGTGATCTCAGCCACCAGTTTCTTCTGATCTGCCATTTATACCGGCTCCTCTCTAGTTTTGTTGTTTCTTCAATATTTTGACCAAGTCAGGTTGTGCTCAGAAGCTGTCCGAGGTTCCCTGCCTGAGATCGCCCAGCTGAAGTCTGTTCATAGCGGAGAAAATAGCGCGCACCGAAGCTCTCGTGATGTTGGAGCTGACGCCTACGCCGTAGGTGATCCTTCCGCTCTCGCCATCCATGAGATGGATGTATGCCGCCGCCTGGGAGTCAGAGCCCGACTTGAGGGCGTGCTCCTCGTAGTCCAGAATGCGGACGTTGAAACCGTACTTGAGTGAAAGTCCGCGCAGCACCGCGTCCAGAGGGCCGTTTCCGACCGCTTCGACTCTCTCCATCTTGCCGTGATCCGTAAATACGACCATGACCTTGGTGTCGAAATCTGTCTTGGTGTCGCTGCTGAGGTCGGTCACCTGCAGCTTTCTGAAGTGCAGCGGCTCGTTCTTGTACAGATACTCGCTGCGGAAAGCGTCCATGATCTGCTCCGGCGGGACCTCTCCCTGTCTCTCGGACATCTTCTGGACGACATCCGCGAACTCCCTGTGCATTCCCTTAGGAAGCTTGAAGCCGTAGTAAGTGCTCATTACAAAAGCTACGCCGCCCTTGCCGGACTGGGAATTGATGCGTACGACGGGTTCGTAAACTCTTCCGATGTCCGCAGGGTCGATGGGAAGGTAAGGAACTTCCCAGATCTCCGATTTCCTGCTCTTCATCGCCGCGATGCCCTTGTTGATGGCATCCTGATGAGAACCGGAGAAAGCGGTGAACACGAGCTTACCCGCATAAGGATGGCGCTCGTCGACTCCCATCTTGGTGCATTTCTCGCAGATATCGACGATCTCATTGATATCCTCGAGGTTCAGCTCAGGATCAATGCCCTGGGAGAACATGTTGTATGCGACAGTGAGAATGTCGACATTGCCGGTTCTCTCGCCGTTGCCCAGAAGAGTTCCCTCAACGCGCTGCGCGCCTGCAAGAAGCGCCAGCTCAGTGGCCGCGACGCCGCATCCTCTGTCGTTATGCGGGTGGACGCTGAGGATGATGCTGTCCCTGTCCTTGAAGTGACGGCTCATCCACTCGATCTGGTCTGCGTACACGTTGGGAGTTGTCATCTCAACTGTGGAAGGCAGGTTAAAGATCATCGGTTCCTCAGGTGTGGGCTGCCATACGTCCTGTACGGCTGTGCAGATCTCCAGGGCAAAATCCAGCTCTGTGCCGGTAAAGCTCTCGGGAGAATATTCAAAATAGATCTTGCCGGGGAACTTCTCAGCTCTCTCCTTGACCCACTTCGTTCCTTCTACAGCGATATCGATGATGGCTTCTCTGTCCTTGCCGAAAACCACATCTCTCTGAAGGGTGGAGGTTGAATTGTAGATATGGACCACTGCCTGTTTGCAGCCCTTGATAGATTCGAAAGTCTTCTCGATCTGATCCTCTCTGCACTGTGAGAGAACCTGGACGATGACGTCATCCGGGATCATATCCTTCTCGATCAGCTCCCTGAGGAAGTCGTACTCAAGCTGGCTGGCCGCCGGGAATCCGATCTCGATCTCCTTGAAACCGAGCTTGACCAGGAGTTTGAACATCTCCATCTTCTCGCTTACGACCATCGGATCGACCAGTGCCTGGTTTCCGTCCCTGAGATCTACGCTGACCCATGCAGGTGCCTTTTCGATCTGCTTATTCGGCCATTCTCTCTCCGGATAATTAACGACAGGTGTCCTCCTGTACCTCTTATACCCTTTCATAACATGCTCCCCTTTCTGTATTCATGAACCGGATCACCCCTCTTCGGTCGGAACGATCTCCACCGTTACCTTTACAGTGTCCAGTTCTCCTTCAGCCAGCTGCACTCCATCAGGGAGGTAGTTAGCAATAATGAAGGTCTTTGTCATGCTCCTGGTTCTGCCGCCGACATTGAGCTCCGCGGACGGGATACTGATCTCCGTCAGATTCTCAAGCGCGGCTCTTCTGCCCGCCACTGTGACCCTTCCGGGTTCCACAGTTGTCTCCCCTGTGAGCCGGTAGCCTTCGACAGGCGTTCCGGAGATCGCTATTTTGATGGGGATCTCCTTCTGGGCCAGGACCTCCACGTTCACCATGACCTTGTCAATGTTCAGCGTGAGGTTCTTATCGATATCGATATCCACCCCGTCCTCGTCATAGAGGTGGATCTCCGCATTCGTACTGATGGAATTCTCCACGCCCGAGACATCCACAGTGACGCCGGCGCTCTTTACTCTCCCGACCTCAGAGGCCGGGCCCTTCACACGCACCTGGTTCTGTTCCATCGTGATATTGCCGATCTGGTAGCCATCCGCCACGTTTCCGGTGACTGACGCTTCGATCGTAAAGCTCGCCTGCTCCTCATCCTCTATACTCAGGAGCACGCTCCTGGAGGATCCGACGATACTCGTAATGCTGTCACTGTACTTGTTGGTAGTCAGGACGATCGGAACAGTATTGTCCGCAGTTATATCCTCCACATCCGCCGTGGCGACTATGTTCTCGGATCCCAGCGAATCGACGACCGATCTGGGTGCGGTCACAGTTACGACCGGGATCGTGTCACTGTCATTGAGAACGATGCAGACTTTCCCGTCCTGGGTCACCGCATCTGTGTGAAGAAGCTTGACAGGAACATTGTTCACGGTCAGGACCGTCTCCGGATCCTGGTAATTGGTCACGAAAAACCACAGGCATGTCGCAAAAACGAGGGATATGAATTTGAGTCCCCAGTTATGGAAGATTCTCAGGATCTGCATCTTTATTCTTTTCTTTTCCCTTTCGAGAGAGAAGTCTTGCATATCTGGCCTCCTGGACCTCCTTGTTCTGCAGTGTCACCAGTCTTTCTCTGAGCATTTCCTCAGTGACGCTTCGTGTAAGCGCCCCGCGGTACGCCAGAGAGATCTCGCCGGTCTCCTCCGATACGATGATCGTGAGGGAATCCGTCACCTCGGATATACCTACGCCTGCTCTGTGTCTTGTTCCCAGGTTCTTATCCATGCGGTTCTCGGAAAGAGGCAGGTAGCAGGTCGCCGCGATGACTCTGTTCTTGCGGATGATCACCGCTCCGTCGTGAAGCGGCGTATTCTTTTCAAAAATATTGATGAGCAGCTGGCTTGTTACCAGCGCGTCCATGTCAATTCCCGTGCGGGCGTATTCCTGAAGCGGAGTTGTCTGTTCAATGACGATCAGCGCGCCGGTGTTAACCTTTGACATCTGAAGAGAGGCTCTGACGATCTCATTGATCGTCTTGTCGGAAAATCTCCCCTCCGGCGTCCTGGTATAGTCCACATTAAATAAAGAACTGAGGAAATTGGTCTGCCCCAGTTCTTCCATAGCACTGCGCAGCTCCGGCTGTAATAGGATCACGACGGCTGTTACGGCCAGTCCCGTGACATGCTGCACGATCCACAGGATCGTGCTCATGTTGAATACCGCCGCGATCGCCACAAAAGCGCCTATGACAAGCAGTCCCTTCAGAAGGGACCACGCGCGGGTATTCTTGATCCACAGCAGAATATGATAGATCAGAAAAGCGAGAATCAGTATCTCGACAATATCTGTCCAGCGCAAGTTCGGCATATGAATTTGATTCAGATAATTTTGAAGTATCGTCCAAAAACGCTGCATCTTCTACTTCTTCCGTCCTGTATGTATATCCCTTCCGTCTTCGGCGGGTCTCCTGCCGTTATTCCTCAGATTCCGCGCTCTTTCCGCCAAGCCGCTTGGCAACCTGATCGCGGAAGCTTACACCGCCGGTCTCGGATGTGCTGAAGGTCTTGACTGTGCGAACGGAATCCGAAACCGTCACTTTCGGGACCGCCTTGACATAGTAGTAATAATCGTCGTCCTCAAACTGTACACTCTCGATCCTCGTGTAATCCACCATGAAGCAGAAGAACTCCACAAGCAGTTCCACTAAAATAGAGAGAAATACTCCCATAAAGACCTTGGTCAGATCGATATTGGTGTCGTACTGCATGTCGCCGAACAGAAGTACAAAGAGTTCGATCACAGTACCGGCAATGATAGCGATCGTCCATGAATGAGCTGTCTCCAGGCGTCTGATAAAATACACCACGATCGCAGCCGCGGCAAAGGCCGCTGCCATGATCCACATAGCCCTGTTCTGGAGAAGCGCGTCGATAATATTCCTGAAATTGTCCACTGTCGCAGGGCCGATCTCACTGTTGCCGAGAACCGCCTTGTTCTGCTCCACATAGGTCAGGTACTTGGTGATGATCACGCCGAAAGCGACACCTACAGCGCTGCCGGGCGTAAAGAGCAGACCTGCCACGATCGGGACTGCGTACTCAATGCGGCATGTAAATGCCAGCGGCAGAAGGAGGATAATGCCTGTATCCTTGGGTGAAAACCGGAAATACAGCAGGAACATCAGAAGGAAGATCACTGCTGCCACGATCATCGTCTCCAGCGACAGCGTATACAGGTGCGCCAGGACCAGTACCATCAGGATGCCGGCGATGAAGTTGACCGGTACCAGAGAGCAGATCAGGGCAATGATGACGCCGAGGAGCTTGTTGGTCAGTCCGGCATTGAAGCCGATGTGGTTGTCGATCTCAAGGATCAGCAGGAAGGCCAGGCAGAACTTCAGGGCCGGTATGATGATGTACTCATACTGCCCATAGGCCTCAATTATCTTCTTTCTTATCTCAAATACGGTTGTCAGCATGTCTATCTTCCTTTTCGTAGCTTTCCTTCAGGTGGTTCAGTCTTCTGTTATATCTCTCGATCCTTCCGCGCGTAGCATTGTATCTCCAGAAATAAACAAAAAATGAAACAGCGAGGAAAAAGATCATAAAGGCGGCATAAAGCGTCAGGAACGTCCTGACCAGCCCTCCGAGGTCATTCTCAAAGAGCCGGAGCATCAGTGTGTCGTAGTAATAACAGCAGTATACGAACACAATCAAAAGGCAGGCAATCGTACCGCTTACGAAAGAACCTACCATATGGCCGACAATATAATCATTCTTAAAGTAACCATTCATCTTGTCATCCGCAACTCCCTGCCCTTCCTCGTAAATGGCAAGTCTGGTCATCGTGCGGACCCTGTCTTTATTGATCATAAACTGTTCTCTCCGATCGCGAGCGTCAGAAAACTGACTTCCCTCGCACCCGCTTCCAGCAGGGCGCCGGCACAGGCATCGATCGTTGCGCCGGTGGTGTAGATATCATCAATGAGCATAATCGACTTTAATCTTACACTATTTCCATATGCATGGAAAGCCTTTTTCAAATTTTTCTGCCGCTCCGAAGAGCTCATATTGCGCATCGCCTGCGTGTCTTTCTCCCTCAAAAGGACGTCTTCCGCGACCGGGATCCGCGATCTTTGAGCCAGTTTCTGTGCCAGGATGGCCGCCTGGTTATACCCTCTCTTTCTCATTCTCTGCGCCGAACAGGGGACCGGCACCAGCAGCTGCGGAGTGTGTCCTGCTCCCAGCTGCTCCAGAAAAGTACCCAGCGTGCGCGCCATCTCCCGCCCGTAGTAGTCGGCATATTCCCTGCGCCCCTCGTATTTGAACCGGTACAGTGAGCCCGAAATGGTCCTGTAGCGGAAGGACGCCGCCCCTCTGTAATACATGTGTCTGTTCCGTCTGCAGTCAGTGCAGTACTCCTCCTCAGGCTCGACGGGCTTGCCGCACTTGCAGCAGGCGCTCGGACCCACTGCCCGGGGAACTTCCGCGCATTCCCTGCAGATCAGAGCCCCGTATGGCTTCACGGGTCTGTCACAGACCGGGCATCTCCTGGGAAACCAGAGATCCATCACCGGTGTCGGTGATTCCAAATATCTCATGTATCCTCTCCTTTAGTCCCGTATATCGTCTGTTCTCCCTGACATTGGCCGTCATCGACGCCACCGTCTGCCTGCTCCCCAGGATCATGACGCAGTCCCGGGCTCTTGTCACCGCCGTATACAGAAGATTTCTGCTGAACAGTCCCGAAGGGCCGCTCAGGAGCGGCAGGATCACCGCCGGATACTCCGATCCCTGGGATTTGTGCACAGTGACCGCATAGGCCGGCTCGAGGTCATCGAGCTCGGAGAACGGATACTCCACCAGTTTCTCCTCGTCAAAACATACCGTCACGATCTCCGCGTCGTTATCTATACTTTGAATAATGCCCGCGTCTCCGTTGAAGACGCCGGTCCCGCTGTCGATCTTAAGGCCGTAATTGCCCCTGATCTCCCACTCGATCTGGTAGTTGTTGCGGGTCTGCATGACCTTGTCCCCCTCCCGGAAGATCACGTCCTGCCTCTGCACCTCTCTCTTGTTCTTCGCCGGCGGATTGAGGACGCTCTGCAGCACCTCGTTGAGCCGGATGACTCCCAGGGGGCCCTTCCGCATGGGCGTCAGCACCTGGATCTCGCCCATATCGCAGTGGAGATACCCCGGCAGTTTGTCCCTCATAAGCTCCACCGTGTGCTTGTAGATGACCGGCGCGCTGTCCCTCTCCAGAAAGAAGAAATCGCGGCTCTTGTTGCTCATCTGAGGCATCTCGCCGTTGAGGATCCGGTGAGCGTTGGTGACGATGTCGCTCTCCATAGCCTGCCGGAAGATCTTGCGCAGCATGACCGTCCGGAATGCGCCGGAGGAGATCAGATCCTGCAGCACTTTGCCCGGGCCGACGCTGGGCAGCTGGTTCACATCTCCCACCAGGATCAGCCTCGTTCCCGGCATGACAGCTTTGAGGAGTGAGCAGAACAGGTGCATATCCACCATCGACATCTCGTCGATAATGATGGCATCCGCTTCGAGCGGGTTGTCGATCCCTTTTTCAAAATAGGAATAGCTCCCGCCTGACCCCCGTCCCGCGAAGCCGGGATCCGGCGCGAAGGCGTCATCCCCTTCTTCCCGGACTGCCCGAACTCCCAGAAGGCGGTGGATCGTCATCGCTTCACTTCCCGTGGCCTCCGTCATTCTCTTCGCCGCGCGTCCGGTGGGCGCTGCCAGCAGGACTTCCAGGTTCTCCTTCCTGAAATAGCGGATGATCGTGTTGATGGTAGTGGTCTTCCCGGTTCCCGGTCCGCCCGAGATGATGAGTATGGCGTGTTCCGCCGCCATGAGAACAGCCTCGCGCTGCAGCTGGTCCAGCTCCAGATTCTCTTCTTTTTCCAGTTCTGCCAGGACTTTCTCCGGATCCCTCGCCCCATGACGGACGGGTTCCGATTCCAGATCCGCGAGCATCCTTGCGATCTGCTGTTCCTCCCTCCAGGCAGCATTGGAATAGACCTGGACAACACCGTCCCTCCTGCATATCCTGACCTGGCGCTCCACGACCAGATTGTCCAGCTGCAGGCCGATCAGCTCATCCGGCACCTTGAGTAGTTCCGCGGCTCTGCTCAGGAGTATCTCCCTTGGCAGGTAGCTGCTTCCCTCGGCCAGTGTCATGGACAGCGTATAAAGGATCCCGCTCCGGATCCGGAATTCGGACTGCGTGCTGATCCCTACTCTGGCTGCGATCTCGTCTGCTGTGGCGAAACCGATGCCGTAGATATCCTCCGCCAGCTGGTAAGGATTCTGCCTGAGCACCTCGTACATCCTCGCGCCGTAGGTCTTCCAGATCTTGAGGGCCACCCGGTTGGTCACGCCGTATTGCTGCAGGAACAGCATCGCGTCCCTGAGCTCTCTCTTCTCCGCCATAAAAGCGGCTATTTCCCTGGCCTTGCGCTCGCTGATCCCCTTGATCTCCGCAAGCCGCTCCGGCTCCTCGTCCATGACGCGCAAGGTGTCATCGCCGAATTTCTTCACGATCCTTGCCGCGAGCGCCTGGCCGATCCCCTTTACAGCCCCCGACGCGAGATACCGCAGCATCGCCTGGGAATTCTCCGGAGGGATCACGCGGTAGGTGTCCACCTTGAACTGTTCTCCGTACACCGCGTGCTGTACCTTCTCGCCCGACACGATGCAGCTCTCGCCCTCGCTGATGGCAGGCGGAAAGCCGGTGCATGTCACGAGTCCGTCCTCGCCCTGCACCTCGAACACGGTATATGTATTCTCTTCATTTCTGTAGATGATGTGCTCTACATATCCCTTGAATTCTTCCATTCCGCCTTTTGTTTCCTCATACGGTCTTGCTGCGGCAGGTCTCACAGACGCCTTGATCAGGTTCTCAACGGTCTCTGCGCGCCCTGTCTCTCTCCAGCATCTTGTTCACATAGTAACCGGTATAGGAAGAGTGCACCTTGGCAACTTCCTCCGGTGTTCCCGTGGCGACAACAGTGCCGCCTCCGTCTCCTCCCTCGGGTCCCATGTCGATTATGTAGTCCGCCGTCTTGATCACATCCAGGTTGTGCTCGATGACGACCACCGTGTTGCCGCCCTCCACCAGCTGGTGAAGGATCACATTGAGCTTGGCGACGTCCTCGAAATGAAGTCCCGTCGTCGGCTCGTCCAAAATATAGATCGTCTTTCCGGTGCTCTTCCTGGACAGTTCCGTCGCGAGCTTGATCCTCTGAGCCTCGCCTCCCGACAGCTCAGTGGAAGGCTGTCCCAGCTTGACATAGCCAAGTCCTACATCGTAGAGTGTCTGGATCTTGCGCCTTATAGAGGGCACATTCTCGAAGAAAGTGACGGCCTCCTCTACAGTCATATCCAACACGTCGTAAATATTCTTGCCCTTGTAGCGAACTTCCAGCGTCTCGCGGTTGTAGCGCTTGCCGTGGCAGACCTCGCAGGGCACGTAGACATCCGGCAGGAAGTGCATCTCGATCTTGATAATGCCGTCTCCTCCGCAGGCCTCGCATCTGCCTCCCTTGACGTTGAAGGAAAATCTTCCCTTGCTGTAGCCCTTCGCCTTGGCGTCAGGCGTTCCCGCGAACAGAGCGCGAATCATATCAAAGACGCCCGTATAAGTCGCCGGGTTGGACCTGGGGGTCCTTCCGATCGGCGACTGGTCGATGGCGATGACCTTATCCAGGTTCTCGAGCCCGTCGATCCCGTCGTGGTCTCCCGCGATAGTCCTGGCGCGATTGAGAGATTTGGCCAGATGCTTGTAAAGGATCTCGTTGACCAGCGAGCTCTTGCCTGAGCCCGAAACGCCGGTGACAACCGTCATGATCCCCAGCGGGATCTCCACGTCGATATCCTTGAGGTTGTTGACGCGCGCGCCGCGCACCTTGATCCAGCCCGTGGGCTCTCTGCGGTCTTCAGGTACCGGAATAGCCTTCCTGCCGCTCAGGTACTGTCCCGTGATGGACTCAGGAACCGCCATGATCTCCTCCGCGGTGCCCTGCGCCACTACTTTGCCTCCGTGGGAGCCCGCGCCCGGGCCGATATCCACGATGTAGTCCGCCGCCAGCATGGTGTCCTCGTCGTGTTCCACCACGATGACCGTATTCCACAGATCCCTCAGGTTCTTGAGGGTCCGCAGGAGCTTGTCGTTGTCTCTCTGGTGCAGGCCGATACTCGGCTCGTCCAAAATATAGCACACGCCGACCAGTCCCGATCCGATCTGCGTCGCCAGCCTGATTCTCTGGGCCTCACCGCCGGACAGCGTCGCTGTTGCCCTGGCCAGTGTCAGATAATCCAGTCCGACATCGATCAGGAAGCCCACTCTGGCCTTGATCTCCTTGAGAACCTGGTGGCCGATCTTCTGCTGGGTGGACGTAAGTTCCAGATTCTCCAGGAAATCCTGCAGCATCCGGATGGACATACAGGTGAGGTCATAAATATCGATGCCGCCCACTGTGACCGCCAGAGATTCCTTGCGCAGGCGCTTCCCTCCACATGTCCCGCACGGCGTAATGCGCATGAAGGACTCGTACTCCGCCTTCATCGCGTCGGAAGCCGTCTCGCGGTAGCGCTGCTCAGTGTTCCTGATCAGTCCGTCGAAAGTAACGGGATACACGCCCTTTCCTCTCTGCCCCTCATAGTAGACGTCTACGCTCTGGTCAGTGCCGTACATCAGCATCTTCTTCACTTCGGGCTTAAGGTCCTTATACGGTGTATCCAGACTGAAGCCGAATTTCTGCGACAGAGCCACCAGGATCGCGTTGGCAAAACTTCCCTTGTTCATGCAGGACTGCCAGCCGAGCACAGCGATCGCGCCCTCATTGATGGACCTCGTCTCATCCGGAATGATCAGCTCGGGGGCAAACTCCATCCGGTAACCGAGACCCGCGCAGACCGGGCAGGCTCCGAAAGGGTTGTTGAAGGAGAAGCTTCTGGGCTCGATCTCCTGCACGCTGATGCCGCAGTCCGGGCAGGCAAAACTCTGGGAGAACTGCATCATTTCTCCGTCCACAACATCCACCTGCAGAAGGCCGTCCGCCAGCTGCAGCGCGTTCTCCACGGAATCCGTCAGTCTCCTCTCAATGCCTTCCTTGACCACAAGGCGGTCGACGATCACCTCGATATTGTGCTTGATATTCTTCTCCAGCTTGATGTCCTCGGACACGTCATAGAGATTCCCGTCGATGCGCAGGCGCACATAACCGGCCTTTCTCGCCCGGTCGATGACCTTCTGGTGCTCGCCCTTTCTGCCGCGGACCACCGGCGCGAGGATCTGGATCCTGGTGCGCTCGGGCAGTTCCATGATGCGGTCCACCATCTGGTCCACTGTCTGCCTTGCGATCTCCCTGCCGCAGTTCGGGCAGTGGGGAATGCCGATCCTGGCGTACAGCAGGCGGAAATAGTCATAGATCTCCGTCACAGTTCCCACTGTAGACCTGGGGTTTCTGTTAGTCGACTTCTGGTCTATGGAGATTGCAGGGGACAGTCCCTCGATCTTCTCCACGTCCGGTTTCTCCATCTGTCCCAGGAACTGCCTCGCATAGGAAGACAGAGACTCCATATATCTTCTCTGCCCCTCGGCGTAGATCGTGTCAAAAGCCAGCGACGACTTGCCCGATCCCGAAAGTCCTGTCAGTACAACCAGCTCATTGCGGGGGATCTCCAGCGTCAGGTTCTTGAGATTGTGCTCGTTAGCGCCCCTGATGCGGATGCAGTCTTCCTTATTAATGATGCTCCTTCTCTTGGCATCGCGCTCTCTCTGGATCCCGGCCAGTCTCTCCCCCTCTTCGAGGGCGGGCCAGTAATCCGGTTTTTTCATCTTCACAGCCATTTGCGTTTCTTATCCGTTTCTATGATAAATCACTGTTAATCGATCAATATTTTGACAATAGTCACTTGCCGCCGGTCAGCTCCAGCTCATGCTTCTTAAGTTCCAGCATCTGGTCACGCAGCTCTGCCGCCGCCTCGAAGTTGAGGTCCGCCGCCGCTCTGCGCATCTTTTTCTCAACTTCCGCGATCAGCTTACGCAGTTCGCCGAGGTTCATGGATTCCGGATCCTTCTCGAAGCGCGCCTGCTCCTTCGTGATCTCTTTGGAGATCGAGATCAGGTCGCGCACCGCCTTGCGGATCGTCTGCGGCGTGATGCCGTGCTCCTCGTTGTACTTCATCTGCACTTTCCTGCGGCGCTCGGTCTCGTCGATCGCCTTGCGCATCGAATCCGTCATATTGTCGGCGTACATGACCACATGTCCGTCCGCGTTTCTCGCCGCGCGCCCGATGGTCTGCACAAGCGAAGTCTCGGACCTCAGGAACCCTTCCTTGTCCGCATCCAGTATCGCCACCAGCGCGATCTCCGGGATATCCAGACCCTCTCTGAGAAGGTTGATGCCCACCAGCACGTCGAAAACGTCCAGTCTCATGTCCCTGATGATCTGGGAGCGCTCCAGCGTATCGATGTCCGAGTGCAGGTACTTGACGCGGATGCCCGCGCCCGCCAGATAGTCCGTCAGATCCTCCGCCATCTTCTTGGTCAAAGTAGTGACGAGCACCTTGTTCCCGTCCTTCACGGTCTTCCTGATCTCTCCGATCAGGTCGTCAATCTGCCCGTGCACAGGTCTCACGTCGATCTTGGGATCCAGAAGTCCCGTCGGCCTGATGATCTGCTCGGTCCGCATCAGCTCGTGCGCCTCCTCATAGGGGCCCGGCGTCGCGCTCACGAACATCATCTGGTCTATGTGACTCTCAAACTCCTCAAAGTTGAGCGGCCTGTTGTCCAAGGCTGACGGCAGGCGGAATCCGTACTCCACCAGCGTTTCCTTCCTGGATCGGTCGCCGTGGTACATCGCGCCGATCTGCGGGATCGTCATGTGGGACTCATCCACAATTATCAGCAGGTCTTCCGGGAAGAAATCCATCAGCGTCAGCGGCGGCTCCCCCGGCTTGCCAAAATTCAGATGCCTCGAATAGTTCTCGATCCCGCTGCAGAATCCCGTCTCCCTCATCATCTCGACGTCAAAGTTTGTCCTCTCGGAGATTCTCTGTGCCTCAATGAGCTTGTCCTGAGACTTAAAATACTTCACCTGTTCCCGCATCTCGGCCTCAATGTTCTCACAGGCCCTGTTGATCTTCTCCTGGGGCACCACATAGTGGGAAGCAGGCCAGATCATCACATGGTTCAGGCTCGCGTGCACTCTTCCGGTCAGCTGCTCCACCTCGCAGATCCTGTCGATCTCATCGCCGAACCATTCGACCCGGATCAGGTACTCGCCGCCCTGAGCCGGATAGATCTCCACCGTATCCCCTCTGACCCTGAAATTGCAGCGCTCCAGGGACAGATCATTCCTCGTATACTGGATCGCGATGAGATCCCTGATCACTTCGTCCCGGTCCTTCTCCATCCCGGGCCGCAGTGAGATCGACATCCCCTTAAATTCATCCGGACTTCCCAGTCCGTAAATACAGGACACACTGGCCACGACCACTACGTCGCGCCTCTCCGCCAGCGACGCCGTCGCCGACAGCCTCAGCTTGTCGATCTCATCGTTGATCATGGAATCCTTGGCAATATAAGTATCGCTGGAAGGTATATAGGCCTCCGGCTGATAATAATCATAATAAGAGACAAAATACTCCACGGCGTTTTCCGGAAAGAATTCCTTCATTTCACCGTAGAGCTGTCCGGCAAGCGTCTTGTTATGCGAAATGATCAATGTCGGCCTGTTCAGGGCCTGAATCACATTGGCCATCGTAAATGTCTTGCCGGATCCGGTCACGCCCAGCAGGGTTTGGAACTGATTTCCTTCCTTAAACCCCTTCACCAGGTCCTCAATGGCCTGGGGCTGGTCGCCTGTAGGCTGGTATTCAGAATGCAATACGAAATGATCCATGGAAAATAGGTACCTTTCACTGATTGTTGCTGCTCTCTCGCCTCTCATTTCATTAAGCCTAATGAGGCTATTAATGAAGTATAACACATGATTTTTATAAAGAACAGATGTTTTTTAGAACGAATGTTCTTGATTCTGTGGCTGTTCCATCCTCTTAGCTAACTTTTCAAATCGGATGGAGCGTTTAAAGAAAAAGACCGGGGCTGCCGCCCCGGTCCCAACAAATATAGTCACTTCTTCGGTCCGCCAGGCCGTCCAGGCCCACCAGGCCCACCGGCTCCGCCCGGCCCGCCGGAATTCTGCACCTGTCTTCTTGTCTCAGTGGTGCGCACAAAGCGGTCGTCATGCCGCGAAAGGTGCAGTGCCCCGTCATCGGAGACGTAGGCGCCGGCAGAATGGCTTTTGGCAACCGGTTTCATGCTGCCGTTCATCACTGCGCCGGTTATGGCCGCTACAATGAAGGCAACCGCAGCGCTGATCAGAAGGCTGTCGCCCTGCTGCTTGAGGATCAGAAAGTGCATGAGGGCAAAGACTGCCGCGAATACTCCGACCACCCAGGCAGCAAGCTTAGGTTTGGAAACCGGCAGGTCACCGATCATCTTGCCGCTCTGGCCGTTCATGGCGAAGAGGTATGTTTTGCCCTGCCAGTTGGAGCTCAGGAGCCATACAGGGAGCATTCCGTATTCCGTCTTTTCGGGTGTGATCTTCTCGCTCTGCTGGCGGACATTGACGCTGTTGTAGTTTTTGACAGAATTACGGAGCGCGGTGCGGAAAGAACCGACTGCTCTGTCGTCTGCCCGCTTGCGGCACTCTTGCTTTGAGACGTCGTATTTGTTGGCCAGGTAGCCGGGCATAAATTCCATGCCGAAAGGCCGCATTTCCTTATAGTTGAAGGGCTCGATGGAGTCCATCAGGTCGTCGGGCATCTTTGTGGAGGCATCGACGGGGATCTTGCTGAAACTCATCGTGCCTTCTCTGTACACATCGTAGTGTTCCTGTCTGACGATCTCTTCATTTCCGGCGCGGCGTCGGTCTTCTTTGATTGCCTCGTACTGCGCGCGGCCCGCCACTTCGCCGGAGAACATCCAGAAAGGCACATAAACTCCCTTGATCTCCTCGATGTGGTTATCGGAGGCGAAAGATCCGGGAAGAAGAAGTCTTCCTTTGTAGTATTCTTTGAAGGAGTTGACTGCCTGCTTTTTATCAACTTTAAAGGGGATCACATAGTCAGGGCGGTCCATGCCGGCGAACTTCCCGGGAATGACTGAGGGATTTCCGCAGTAAGGGCAGCTCGTCGCCGCAGTAGTCTCGTCACAGATCAGCTCCGCGCCGCATGTTGTGCAGTTGTATGCGCGCATGTGCGCTGCGTCGCTCCCCCAGCCGGAAGCAGTATCAGAACCGCCGGCAGTACCGGAAGCCTTCGCCGCAGCCGCAGCCGCCGCTTCAGCCTCGTCCGCCTTCTTGTGTGCCTCAGCATCTGCTGCCGCTGCACTCTTGTTCTTGTCCGCGTAGAGCGCTTCGATCTCCTGTGTGGTGTAAGTGCTGCCGCAGTATTCGCATTTCAGCTTGCCAATCTTCCCGTCAAAACTCAGAGGCCCCGTACAGGCCGGGCACTGGTAAACAGTGATCTTTTCTGCCATATTCATTCTCCCTTCTGCTGCCTGCTTCTTAGCCGGTGCTCGCCGATCGGCAAAAAATGCCTAAACTCGCGCCAGGCGCCCAAAATCAAAGAAGGGGGCGCACAGCAATCGCTGTACGCCCGCCGTAAACGTCAATTCTTCAGACCGAAGAGGCCGGCTCAGGGCTTGGGAGTTCCGCACTCACCGCAGAATTTGCCCTTGTTGCCTGTGTGGCCGCACTTAGGGCATGTCCATGAACCGTCGTCCTCAGGCTTGGGGCTTCCGCACTCGAAGCAGAACTTGCCCTTGTTGCCTTCTGTTCCGCACTTAGGGCACTTCCAGCCTTCCGCGGGCTTGGGAGTTCCGCACTCGCCGCAGAACTTGCCGGTGTTGCCTTCCTTGCCGCACTTAGGGCACTTCCAGCCGCCGGCTGCCTGCATCTTGGCTGCCTGCTGCTGCTGACCCATAGCATACAGGGAAGCTGCGTCTGTTCCGGCGCCGGATGCCTGCTGCGCCATATTCATTCCGAAGAAGCCCATGGCCGCGCCGTTGGGGTTCTTGGCTGCATCCATCATAGCCTGCGCCTCTGCATTGACCTTCATGGCTCCTGCCATGCTGCCGTCTCTGAAGACTGCGGTCTTCTGCAGTTCCTTGATCATCTTCTCGTCTTCCTCAGAAGCCTTGAGGCTGCTGATGCCGAAAGCGGTGATGACAATACCGTACTTGGCGCCCCAGCTGTCGGAGAGAACTTCGTTCAGAGCGTTCGCCATATCTGTCGTGTGGTTGACAACGGAGCTGTAGCGGATGCCCATATCGGAGATCTTGCCGAACGCGGGCTGAAGTGCTGTCAGGAGCTCTGTGCGCAGCTGGTTCTCGATGCGGTCCCTGGTATAGTCGCTGTTGACATTGCCGCAGACATTCTTGTAGAACAGGATCGGATCGCTGATCCTGTAAGCATATTCGCCGAAGCAGCGGATCGCGATATCTACATCGAGGCCGATATTCTTATCGACAACGCGGAAAGGAACCGGATTGGCTGTTCCGTACTTGTTGCCGATGATGTCCTTGGTGTTAAAATAGTAAATTCTCTGATCGTGTGCCGTTACGCCGCCGTAGGTAAAACGGGCTTTGAACTGCTCAAAGCTCGCCGCAAGACCTGCGCCGAGGCCGCCGGTGAACACGCTGGGCTCTGAGGAGGTGTCATAGGTGTAGGCGCCGGGCTGCGCGCAAACATCCACGATCGCGCCCTGGTCGACAATGATCATGCACTGGCCCTCGTTTACAACGATCGTAGAACCGTTCGTGATGACATTCTCGCTTCCTCCTCTGTTAAGAAGGCCGGATTTGCCGTTGTGATGCTGTCCTTTCCTTACAAGAACATTCGTGTCCATCTCCGAGCAGTAAAAATACTCTTTCCACTGATCTCCAAGTACAGATGCCAGTGATGCGCCTGCTGCTGTGATAAGTCCCATAGTTTACCTCCTTAGTTTTACATCTGACTGCGAACGACCAGATACTCATCTCCGTTGCGGTAATAAGGGCACTGGGAGTGCCTGTCCGACAAAAAGCGGATGTAGTCATCCTCATCCATATCTATGTCGCACACATATTCCCCGTAGTCCTCATCGTAGCCACAGTATGCGCAGGTGTCGCAGCTGTTTGTATTAGCCAATTCTTTTCTCCGTTTTTTCGCAGATGCACTTTATTTATGGTAACTGTTCAGCGTTCCCGCCGGGCAGCTATCATTTATATTCTAACATATAATACGTAAATACCACCAAAAACTGTACAGCGGACACATTTTTTTTACAAATTTGTCAATATGCGTTCCGCATCCTCCGGCATCACTGCTATATGCGCGCCGCGGCTTCAGTCATCAGTTTTCTTTGCTCCCTATCTCTTCCAGGATCACTTCCACCGCTTTGTCCAGCTGCGTGTCCGTCCCGTCCTCAAGGAAGGCATCCGTATCCAGCTCGACCTCTATGTCAGGCTCGATCCCCTTGAGATGGATGTCGTTGCCGCCTCTGGTGTAGTAGTTGGCAACCGTTAATTTGAAAGCAGAACCGTCCTGCAGAGGAATGACGTCCTGTACAATTCCTTTTCCGAACGTCCTCTTGCCGACCAGTTTGCCGATGCCCGAATCCTTGACCGCACCCGAGAGGATCTCAGCGGCGCTGGCGCTGTACTCATTCACAAGGACCACCAGCGGCAGGCCAAAATCTACCCCTTCGCAGTTGTATTCTGTCCTGTTGCCGTCTTTGTCCTCCATATAGAAGATCAAGCCGTCCGGCAGCAGATGATCTGCCACTGAGCAAACGGAAGTGACGCTCCCGCCCGGGTTTCCTCTGAGGTCAATGATCAGGCCCTTCATTCCCTGTTCTCTGAGCTGCTCAAGGTTCTCGGTGAACTGCCCCACTGTCACATCGTCGAATTCCGTGATCTGCAGATAACCGATCCCGTTGTCGAGCAGCTCGGAATCCACCGTAGGCGTATCGACCCTGGCTCTCTTGAGACTGACCTCTATCTCTTCTCCGCTGCGGACCAGAGTCAGCGTGACCTCTGTTCCCTCTTCTCCCCTGATGTGGCCTACGACTTCATCAATATCGAATCCTGTCATGTCCTCGCCGTTGACCTTATAGATGAGATCGCCTTCCATGAGCCCTGCCGCCTCGGCCGGTGAATTCCTGATGACTCCGGAGATGGCGCAGATACCGGTCTCGACGTCCTGGCTCACATAAGCGCCGATCCCGTAATAAACGCCCTTGGTCTGTTCTGCCAGCGCCTTATATTCCTCGGGAGTGTAGTAGCAGGAGTAGACATCTCCCAGGGACTCGAAGAGGCCCTTGTAGATCCCGTTCTCCTTGTCCTCCTTCGTGATCTCGGAAGACTTATAGTAATAGCGGTCCAGGTACTGTTCGAGTACGCTCAGTTTGTTGATGGACTCCTTGTTGACTGCGGAATCGGCTCCGGAAGACTGCACTGCAATCTGGCTGCTCCCTCCGGTCAGGGCAAAAAATATCCCGACAGCAATGATCGCCACCAGGATGCCCGCCAGCATACCGGGCAAAAAGCCTCTTAATCTGTTCCGATTCTCTTTCCGTTCTTCCATTTCGCCTTTCTCAGAAACAAGCGCCCG
>CAMKAA010000003.1 GCA_946410365.1 uncultured Lachnospiraceae bacterium
CATTGCCTGTTTCTCTTTCTGCTCTTTTCTCTGAGGTCTGATCAGGAAGAAGTAGAAGAAACCTACGATAACAGCCATGTACAGGATCGTGAAGATAGGGGTGCCGGCTGCGGTCAACATGAATCCATTCATAATACTATACCTCCAATCACGCCTTTTAGGCGGCTCTAAATCATTTGAATCATATCATACAACAACCGTTATGTGTTTTTCAATGAAAATTTAGCGAATTGACGCACAAAACAGTTATTTAGTCGCCGTTTCCCTCCAGCTGCTCCAGCATTCTCTTTCTGAAAGCGGAAAATGTGCCGTTGTCGAGCGCTTCGCGGATCTGCGTCATCAGGTTGTTGTAGAAATACAGGTTGTGCATGACACACATTCTAAGGCCCAGTGTCTCCTGGGCTTTGACCAGGTGTCTGATGTATCCTCTGGAATAACCTGCCCTGCAGACAGGGCATCCGCATCCCTCTTCGATCGGTCTTTTATCAAGGGCGTATTTGGCGTTATTGATCCTCACGGTTCCTTTGTTTGTATAGAGGTTTCCGTGTCTTCCGTTTCTGCTGGGATAGACGCAGTCGAAGAAATCAATTCCCCTGGCAACTCCCTCGATGATATTCTGGGGAGTTCCGACGCCCATCAGGTAAGTGGGCTTATTGCGCGGCAGATGAGGCACCACAGCATCGAGGATCTCATACATCTCCCTGTGGGTCTCTCCCACTGCCAGCCCTCCGACGGCGTAACCGTCAAGTTCCATTTCCGAGATCTGCTCGGCGTGATCGATCCGGATGTCCGGATAGACCGCGCCCTGATTGATGCCGAAGAGAAGCTGATCCCTGTTGATCGTATCGTCGAGGCTGTTAAGCCGGTTCATCTCGTCCTTGCACCTTTGAAGCCATCTGGTCGTGCGCGCGACAGATTTCTCAACATAGTCCCGCTCAGCGTGACTGGGGGGACACTCGTCAAACGCCATAGCGATCGTAGACGCCAGATGGGACTGTATGCGCATGCTCTCCTCCGGTCCCATGAAGATCCTGGCTCCGTCTATATGGGAGTGGAAGGTTACGCCCTCCTCCTTGATCTTACGCAGGTCTGCAAGAGAGAATACCTGGAAGCCGCCGGAATCCGTGAGGATAGGTCTGTCCCACCTCATGAACTCGTGAAGCCCTCCCAGCTTGTAAACTGTCTCATCTCCGGGCCTTACATGCAGATGATAAGTGTTGCACAGAGCAACCTGCGTGTCTATGCTTCTCAGGTCGTCGGCACTGAGACCTCCTTTGATAGCAGCGGCTGTAGCCACATTCATAAAAACAGGGGTCTCGATCGTTCCGTGCACAGTCTCCATGTGCGCTCTTTTCGCGAGGCCCTCCTGTCTGATAATCTCATATTTCATCTTTGTCATTAAGTCACTGTTTCCTTTTGTTGTAAAATGCCCTGACCCAATCGGCCCGGCTGGTCATATTGGAAAGCATCGCGTCCAAAACAGTGAGCGCGCACATGCACTCCACCACGACCACA
The DNA here is from genome assembly GCA_946410365.1 of uncultured Lachnospiraceae bacterium. The sequence continues at coordinate 1,516 of CAMKAA010000003.1, forward strand.
GCTCTGGGAACCACTACGGGATCGTGTCTTCCCTTGATCAAAAGCGCCCTCTCATTGCCGCTTTCATCCACAGTCCGCTGCTCTCTGAAAATAGAAGGAGTTGGCTTTATATATGCTCTGCAGATGATAGGAGAACCGTCAGAGATACCTCCGAGGATCCCTCCTGCATGATTTGTATGCTTTGACACTCTCCCGTCTTCCATAAAGAACTGGTCATTATTAACAGAGCCGGTTGAAAGAGCCGCCTGCACTCCGTCGCCGATCTCAACAGCTTTTACTGCGCCGATAGACATAAGCGCCTGCGCGATCCTGGCGTCGAGTTTGTCAAAAACGGGATCACCGATCCCTGCCGGCACTCCTGTGATAACGCACTCGATCACTCCTCCTGCAGAATCTTTTTCTTCCATGCATTTTTTCAAAAAGAGCATTGCCTGTTCATGCGCTTCAGCATCCGGCATACAGGTTTTCGTCCTTGTGATCAGATCTTTATTAAAGCGTTTCTCATCGATCTGAACCGGCCCGATCGCCCTGGTAAACGCATAGATCTCCACACCAAGTTCCCGGAGGAATTTGGCTGCGATGGCGCCGGCCGCAACCCGACCGGCCGTCTCTCTGGCACTTGCGCGCCCGCCTCCGCGGTAGTCGCGGAAGCCGTATTTGGAGTAATAAGTGTAATCAGCGTGTCCGGGTCTGAAACAGTCTTTCAGATTACCGTAGTCTCCGGATCTCTGGGAAGTATTGCGGATCAGAAGAGAAATTGGTGTTCCCGTAGTTTTTCCATCAAAAACGCCGGACAGGATCTCAACTGCGTCCGCTTCTTTTCGGGGAGTTGAGATCTCTGACTGTCCGGGTTTCCTTCTGTCAAGATATTTCTGGATATCCTCTTCGGAAAGTTCCATTCCGGCGGGAAATCCGTCCAGAACGGCGCCGATGCCGGCGCCGTGAGATTCGCCCCAGGTAGTGAGGCGCAGTATTGAACCGAATTCAGAGCCTGAAGCCATTCGTCAGCTCTCCTTTAAATCAATAATAGCAGCAGTCCTGTCAATCGATCTGATCATCCTGAAGTTTGTGGAAGATGATGCAGTTGGGCTTGTCAACCTTGATCTCCTTGCCGTGCATCACAAGCAGTCCTTTCTCGAGGTCTACATTGAAGAAGGTCATTGTATTGGACTCATGGTTAAGAGATACAAGATGTCTGTTGTCGGGGAACAGCGCCGCATCCTTGGGATACTCTCCGCTGATCGGCAGGCAGAGGACTTTGTACAGATAACCGTTGTCAGGATCGATCCTGTAGATCACGACAGAATTGTCACCCGCGTTGGAGCTGACCAGATACTTGAAGTCCGATGAGAAATTCAGGGCGCTGGCAGCAGAACCGGTGGCGTGATAATTATTGAGAGTTGAGACCGTCTGGATCTTCTCAAAATCAGGAGCACCGTCAACTTCGTGATAAAAGTACACATCGATAATGTTCTTGAGTTCATGGACAACGTAAAGGAAATGGCCGTCCTTGGAGAACTTCAGATGTCTGGGGGCGGATTCAAGCTCGGAGTGAAGGATCGCGCACTGCTTAATGTGTCCGTTCTTTCTGTTGACGGTGTACACGTTGACGTGATCCATTCCGAGATCCGCGGCCAGGAGAAAATGATTGTCTCTGGTCATCTTTACGCACTGCACATGGGGACGGAAATTCCGCTCCGCAATACTGCCCAGTCCCTTGAGGAAGAGCTCATCACAGATCTCGCCTACAGAGCCGTCTTCATTGATCCTGAGAACAGTGATCTTGCCGTCATGATAACCGGAAACGAAGAGGAACTCGTCCTCATAGTCCGTGGAGAGGTAAGAACCTCTCATCCCGTTGATCGAAGCGAGGTTGATCCGCTCGAGATCTCCTCCCTTGATGATCCTGTATGCCTCAATTCCGAAATCGGTAATGGAATACAGATACTTCCTGTTATGAGAGATCGTCACATAAGAAGAGTTGGAGATCTCGATCTGCTGTTTCTCAGTCAGATAGCCATTCTCCATATCAACATCATAGATCCTGATCCCGTACTTCTCTCCCTTTCCTCTCGTGTAGGAAGAGACATAAGCGACGAACTTAGCGCCTTTTTCATACTCGTAACCTGTTGTGTGGTTGCCGGGTGTTTTTTTGATCTCGGATACCTGTGCCATAACTGCGCCCTCCTGTTCACTGCGGCGTCTTGATTGGATTGGTGCCCATATATAAACAGAATACCATAAAGAGTGATAAATGTTAATAATCCGCTTGTGTGTTCACGGGTTCCTTTGGTATAAAGGTGCGGTTGTCGCGGCCGCTCTTAAGCGAACCCGCTTCCTTCACGGCCTCCTCGCAGAACAACAGCTGTGAATTGATCAGTTCTTTTCCTCTTCTGTCCACACGGTCATAAGTTCCGTCGCTTCTAAGAAGATGGGCTTTAACTGTGTCCTCCAGTTCCAGTTTCAGGATATGGAGCGCCTTCTCCCGGATCCTGCTGTCCTCGAGCGGGAACATGATCTCGACACGGCGGTCAAGATTTCTGGGCATCCAGTCCGCGCTCGCTGCGTAGATCTCGGGAGATCCTCCGTTTTCAAAATAGTAGATCCTGCTGTGTTCCAGATAATTTCCTACGATCGAACGTACCGAGATATTCTCACTGATTCCGGGAATACCTGGCCTGATGCAGCAAATGCCTCTCACGATCAGCTCTATCTCCACTCCTGCCGCGCTTGCCCTGTAAAGCGCTTCCATGATATCAGGATCACACAGGGAATTCATCTTGGCGATGATGTGTGCTGTCTCGCCGTTCTCAGCGTGCCGCTGCTCGCGTCCGATCAGGTTGATGAACCTGTCCTTGAGCCAGAGCGGAGCAAGACTTAGTTTGTTCCAGAATCTCGGTTCGGAGTAACCTGACAGCATATTGAATACTGCAGTGGCATCCTCTCCTATAGGGTCACTGCAGGTCATAAGGCCTACGTCCGTATATAGTTTCGCAGTGGAATCGTTGTAGTTTCCGGTTCCCAGATGAACATATCTGCGGATGCCGTCCTCTTCTCTCCTGACTACCAGTGTGATCTTGCTGTGAGTCTTGAGATTCTGAAGTCCGTATATAACATGACAGCCGGCTTTCTCAAGCTGTTTGGCCCACTCGATATTGTTCTCTTCGTCAAATCTGGCTTTAAGTTCAACAAGGACTGTGACCTGTTTGCCGTTTTCAGCAGCTCTTGCGAGCGCCGCGACAATTGGCGAATTGCCGCTTACACGGTAAAGAGTCTGTTTGATCGCCAGTACATCAGGATCCGCTGCTGCAGCTGCAACGAACTTCACCACAGGGTCGAATGTCTGATAAGGGTGATGCATGAAGACATCACCTTTTCTGATCTGCTCGAAAATATCGCATCCGGAGGGGAATTCGGGAACGAGCTGAGGCTTTGCATATCTGTGCTCCCGAAGCTCATCGTAGCCTTCGATCCCATAAGCCTTCATCAGGTATGTAAGATCCAGAGGGCCGTCAAGCTCATATACGAAATCCATGCTCAGAGAAAGCTCTTTCATTAAGAGCTCCAGGAGCTGTTTGTCGATCCCTTTTTCTACTTCAAGCCTGATCGCGTCGCCTCTCTGGCGCTTTTTCAGCTGTTTCTGGATCTCCTTGAGAAGATCTTCCGCCTCATCTTCGGCGATCTCAAGATCGGCGCTTCTCATGATCCTGTAAGGACCCGCGCATTTGACCTCATAGTTTACAAAGAGACTGGGCAGGAATCTGCGTATGATATCCTCAAGCAGGACGAGCCTTCCGGGATCGCCTTCTTTTCTGGGCAGCATGAGGATCCTGGGGAGAACACCGGGAACCTGCACAGTGGCAAACTCATATTTCTCTTTGCCGGATTTCCCGGCCTTCTTGGCCTTCTTTCCGCTTCCTAAAATGCCGGGAGAGGCAGTCTCTTTCCTTGCCAGCAGAGCTCCGATATTGAGGCTCTTATTGCGGATCAGAGGGAAGGGTCTGGAGCTGTCAACAGCCATGGGAGTCAGCACGGGAAAAACAGAGGCGGAGAAGTAGTCCTCTATAAAGCGCATCTCAGTCTTGGAAAGTGTGTCGAGATCGCGCACGATACTGAGTTTTTGCTCTTCCAGTGCAGGGATCAGCTGTCTGTTCAGAGTCCAGTACTGCTGCTGCATAAATGTGTGCGTCGCCTCCAGTACGGCAGAAAGCTGCTCGGAGGCGGTCATGCCGGCAATATCTTTCTTTTTATATCCGGCCTGCACCATATCCTGTAGCGACGCGACTCTGACCATGAAGAATTCATCCAGATTGGAGGCTGTGATGCTCAGGAATTTAAGTCTCTCCAGAAGCGGATTCTCTTTGTTGCGCGCCTCGCTGAGGCAGCGTCTGTCAAATTCGATCCAGCTCAGTTCTCTGTTTATGTAATACTGCGGATTTCTGAAATCAATTGTTTCTGATGCCATTGTTTACTCCCCCTGAACTTAGAATTCACGCTGCCTTATCACAGGCCTTACGCTGAAGACTTCCTCAAAGAAGTTAGCGCGGTTGTCAAACAGTCCCTTTTCGAGTGTAATATCCTTCTTGGTGCTGACAGTGATCTGCAGCTGCCCTTCACGGAGCCGGATCCTTACGTCCGTAAATTTCTTCTTATGGGATCTGTCGAGCCCGTTCGCAAGCCGAAGGATGGCAGTAAGTTTGGTGACGATCATATAGTCCTTCTTGGTAAGCCCTGATCCCAAGGCGCGCTCTTCGTAATAAACAAACCTGCTGTGATTGTATCTGACTACATTGGCGACGATCTCCCGCTCTCGCCCTGAAAGTCCAATGATCTCCGTGGACATGATAATATTGTAGGAGCAATCCGAGAGATTCTGCATGCTTATATATTTGCCGCAGTCATGCAGGATGGCGCAGAGTCTCAGAAGAAGTCTCTCCCGGTCTTTCATGCCGTGGATCCTCTTCATGCTGTCAAAAATCTGAAGCGCGATGAGTTCCAGCGTTTTGGCCCGCTCTTCGCTTCCCCTGTAGCGTTTTGAGGTCTCCAGCGCGCAGGTGAGGATATCCTGTTCGAAGTCATGCTCGGGTTTGATATATCTCTTTGCAACCGCATAGTCGTATACCATACCGTCACAAAGCGTGACATCGGGTACCCAGATGATATCCGCCTTCATCGTCTTTGCTATGCATTTGGTTATTATGGAGCTGATCGTAAGAAGCGGGATCTTTTCGTCGGATATACCAAGTCTCGTGGACAGATCAAAAGCATTGTAGTCTTTGAGTCCGTCTATAAAAGCGCTCAGAGCCGCTGTATCAAAAAACTCGGCCTGTCCCCTTGCGCCCGGGATCATCCGACCCGCGCCTGTGAAATTCTTTCCGTTGCGGGAAGCGTCGGAGAGGTAGTCGTCGATCACGACGATCTGCTTGATATCCCTGTCCTTGAGATATAGTTTCTTAAACACATTCAGCTGTGTATTGACGAGTTCTTCGATAAGCGATTCATTCTGAACAGATCTTGCGCCAATCCGGCCCAGCTGTTCGCGCAGACGAAGAACGCCCAGCCGCATGTTCTGCGTTGCGCTGAGTTTGTCCTTTTCAAAAAGTGAGATCTGGATGCTGCCTCCGCCGATATCCACGATCGCTGCAGACTGTTCGAGAAAATGGTTGAAGACTTCTCCCTTGGAAGCTGCGGATTTATAATCCATGAACCTCTGTTCCGTATTCTCGAGAATATCGATATGGATCCCTGTCTCCTGTTCGATCTGGGCAAGGACCATGTTCGAATTCCTCATCTCGCGGAAAGCGCTGGTTCCGTAAGCTCTGTAAGCTTCAACGCCATAATTCCTCATGATCTCGCCCGATTCGATCAGAATCCTTTTGAGCTCAGCAAGATGGGCTCTGGACACTTTCCCTGTGTGATAAGTGTCCGTCCCTATATCCACCATATGCCTTATGCTGTCGATCTGCCTGATCCCGTTCTTTTTTGACAGTTCAAAGATCTTCATCTCATAGACATAACTGCCCACGTCGATCGCCCCGAATAAATGCACTGCCATGCTATATGTACCCCTTATGATTATTAGTGTTTGACCATGCCGGTTTCGGACATAACTGCCCCTACATTCCATTATAACAAGATAACTTCCCTTCATCCATTAGATATGAAGGGAAGTTATTTGGGATTTTACAGTGCTTCGTTCATTTTCAGGAGTTTGGCGGCCTGGTCCGCGGCGATCAGGCTGTCGATGATCTCATCCAGATCACCGTTCATGACCGCGTCGATCTTATAGAGCGTGAGTTTGATCCTGTGGTCAGTGACACGCCCCTGAGGAAAGTTGTAGGTCCTTATTTTTTCAGAGCGGTCTCCCGTGCCGATCTGGCTTCTTCTCAGGTCGGCTTCTTCGTCATGTCTCTTCTGCATCTCAAGGTCATAGAGTTTAGAGCGCAATAGAGCCCAGGCTTTGGCCTTGTTCTGCAGCTGTGATTTCTCGGTCTGGCTGTAGATGACGATACCTGTGGGATAGTGAGTCAGCCTGACCGCCGAGTCAGTGGTATTGACGCACTGACCGCCGTTTCCGGAAGCACGCATGACATCGATCCTTACATCTTTTTCCGGAATATCGATGACGATATCATCATCCGCTTCGGGCATAACAGCGACAGTGATCGTGGAGGTGTGGATCCTTCCGCCGGATTCTGTCGCGGGGACACGCTGGACCCTATGAACGCCGCTTTCATATTTCATTCGGGAATAGGCTCCCTGGCCTTTGATCATGAAACTGACGGATTTCATTCCTCCGATCCCGATCTCTTCATACTCGAGAAGCTCTGATCTCCAGCCGCGTCCTTCGGCGTAATGCACATACATCCTGTATATTTCCGCCGCGAACAGAGCTGCTTCATCGCCGCCGGCTCCTGCCCGGATCTCTACAATGACGTTTTTGTCATCATTGGGGTCCTTGGGAAGAAGCAGGATTTTAATATGCTCCTCAAGTTCAGCGATCCTGGCCCGCGCATCGGCCAGTTCCTCCTTGGCCAGTTCCCTCATTTCCTCATCGGACTCTTCTTCAAGCATGATAAGAGAATCGTCAGCCGCTCTTCGGCAATCCCGATACTCTCCATAGGCCTCCACGAGGGGAGTCAGGTCGCTCTGTTCCTTCATCAGCTTTCTGAATCTGGACTGATTGGAAGCAATATCGGGGCTTGCAAGTTCTCTCTGAATATCTTCGTAACGCAGCATGACGCTGTCAAGTTTGTCAAACATGGTACTCTCCGTCTTAGTGTTGATGAATGCTCTTGATCCCGCATACAATGCGGTCATTTCCGCCGTAGTCCTTAATAGTCCTCACTTCATAATATCCTGCATCCTTCATGAGGGCACTGACCCGGCCGCCCTGATCGTACCCGATCTCAAGAAAAAGCATCCCTCCTGTAACCAGATGATCTATAGCTCCCGGAATGATCCTTCTGTAGAAGTCCAGTCCGTCGTCTCCTCCGTCCAGTGCCATTCGGGGCTCGTGGACCCTCACTTCGGGTGCCAGTTCCCCGATAATATCACTCTGTATATAAGGCGGATTGGAGACAATGATATCAAATCTTTCTTCGGGCTTTACAGCTTCGAACAGATCTCCGGTGCGCCATTCGCTCCGATCTGACAGTCCCAGTCTTTCTGCATTTTCCCTGGCTGCAGCGATCGCTTCCTCAGAGAGGTCTGTGCCGACGCCTGTAGTTGCGTTGGAATAATGAAGGAGGCTGAGCAGAATGCAGCCGCTGCCGGTGCAAAGATCCAGGATCCTGTCGCCGTCACAGAGTTCTCTCATGACCTCTTCCACAAGGTTCTCCGTGTCCTGTTCAGGGATCAGCACATGGCTGCTGACTCCGAACTCAAGTCCCATAAAATCCCATTTCCCGAGGATATATGCCAATGGCTCCCTGGAACATCTGCGCTTTATGAGCTCTCTGTAAAGATCTGCATCACTCTCTGAAACAGGACGGTCTCCTTCCAGCAGTAATGTCTGAACAGAAGTTCCGCACACATGCTCAAGAAGAAGCCGTGCGTCAAGCTGTGCCTCTCTTTCTTGTTCAAGGACAGCTGCCAATGCTTCGGCTCCCTCGCTGTATATTTCTCTGTAAGTGAAATATTCTGTTCTCTGTGTATTGTGCAAATTTTCCTCCTTAGGTCATGACTGCAGGCTCTCAGGGCTATAGCCGAATTCCCGTACAAGGTAGCTTTTCCAGTCAAATACCGCTTCTACAGAAGCGATTCCAACACGGATCATTTCGTCATCGGGTTCCTTGGTAGTCATGAGCTGCATCCAAAGGCCCGGTTTGGAGATCAGTTGAATGAGCGGATTGCTGCTCATTCCCGCAAGCCGGATGATCTCGTAGGAGACGCCTGAGATAACAGGGATCAGAAGGATCCTGAGAACTACTCTCATCAGGTGGCTGTCTGTTCTGATGAAGAAGAATAGAATGATGCTGACAAGCATTACAAACATCGTGAAACTGCTGCCGCAGCGCTTGTGAAGCCTTGTGCTCTTTCGCGCGTTCTCCACTGTCAGAGGCAGTCCGCTCTCGAGGCAGTTGATGCATTTATGCTCGGCGCCGTGGTACTGATACAGACGCCTGATATCCTTCATTGCCGTGATCGCGTAGATATAGATCACAAAGATCAGGATCCTGAAGAAGCCTTCGATTACCACAAGAAGTCCTGAATTTCCGATCAGACCGGTCAAAAGAGATGCCGCCGCATAGGGAAGAAGGATAAAAAGACCGACGGCAATGATCAGCGATCCAGCGAAGATCAGTGATGTGATCAGCTTTTCACCCGGAGAGTCAGGATCCGTGCTGTCTTCGGGATCATACATAGATGCTGAATAATCTGTAACCCTCAGTCCCAGGACAAGCGAGTCGATGAGGACAAAAAAGCCGCGGATGATCGGGAGTTTTCTCACGGGAGTTCCTGACAGAACGCCGTCATATTTCTCTTTTTTGATAACGATCTCCCCATCCTCTTTTCTGACAGCTACAGCGTAATCGCTGCCGTTCTTCATCATAACACCCTCGAGGACCGCCTGTCCGCCGATCCCGCTGTAGCACTGTTCCTCTCTCTTTTCGTTGCTCAAATTCTTCCTCCTTGCGACTGTATACTGTCAAAACATTCAGTATACGTCTGTATATCAAAAAACAAGGCAGAGTATACTCCGCCTTGTCTTTTCTGGTCACTGCAATTGTCTTAGTTGTTGTAGCCGTACTTCTTATTGAACTTATCAATACGTCCCTTGGCAGCGGCAGTCTTCTGTGTGCCTGTGTAGAAAGAGTGGCACTTGGAGCAGACTTCGACGTGGATCTCAGGCTTTGTGGAACCGGTAACGAATGTGTTGCCGCAGTTGCATGTCACAGTAGCCTGATAATACTTGGGCTGAATAGAAGCTTTCATGATTTTCCTCCTTACCTGAGCACCCGGGCCCGAAAGCCACCGGAGTAACGGTGCTCTGTATGATTAAATTGCTCAATTACTGAACTGTTACCAGAACAGCTCTCAAATTATATCACGACAGCAGTAGACATGCAAGTTATAGTTTGAATTTTGTTTCCCTGAGTCTTTGTCCCCAGTATCCCAATGCAGCAGCGCTCCCGAGCGCGAAAAAAGAGATCCATGCGGGGCTTGAAAGAGTCCTGCCCCATCCGGCCGCAGAAGCAGCCAGAACACAGAGGTTGCAGGTGCTGTGAAGCATAAATGGAATTTCAAACCGCAAAGTCAGTTCGTAGCTTAGAGCAAATATCATCCCCATAACAAATCCGTACGCGGCCTGGGGAATGTTCTCATGGGCCGCGGCGAACAATAAGGATGAGAGCAAAGCCGATTCAAGCGGCGTGAAACCTCTTCTGAGCCTGTGCCATATGATCCCGCGGAACAGAAGCTCCTCGATAAAGGGAGTCAGGATCCCGTAAACAGCAGCTCCGAGAGGAACAGCATAAGGGGAAAGGGCGACGGAAGCATCCGAAGACCATTTGCCGAGTATAAGATTGAGAAACGCGCATAGACAGATCGTCCCAAAGGGAAGCAGGCCGATAAGGATGCCTTTGTCCTTTCTCTTTTCGATCCAGGAGCGCGTACTTCTGCGCCTTGTGAGCATTATCTCCCTTCTGCCCTCTTTAAGGATCGGTATCGCGGCAGCAGCGCTTGAGATCCCTATGATCAGGATATCGGCCAGATCGCTCCACACTTCATAGTAGAGAGCCATATCCGCCGATGCAGACAGAAGCGCTGATTCCAGCAGTCTGTATAGGATAGCCCTGACAGTAATAAAGAGGACCATATAGAACAGAAAAGGGCGCACTGCGTACCACCCGATCTCAAGCCGTTCGCGATTCATACCGGCCCTGTTCTCCTTCCTGCGAAGATGAAAACTAAAACAGCCCGGCGGAAAAGATCCGCCGGGCTGATTGTGACTGGTCAAATCTCAGTCATTTACGCATTATTCAGATCCGATCAGCGAAGCATTGCGCCGCCGATGACCATCATCTGAACTTCACTGGTTCCTTCATAGATCTCAGTGATCTTGGCATCTCTCATCATGCGCTCGATGGGATACTCACGTGTGTAGCCATAGCCGCCGAACAGCTGCAGGCATCTGCGTGTGACGTCAGAAGCGTTAGCTGCAGCAACGAGCTTAGCCTCAGCAGCAAGGATTGTGTAAGGCTTGCCTTCGTCAACAGCGTTAGCTGCGCGATAAACCAGCATCTTGGCTGCCTCAGTATTGGCTTTCATCTTAGCAAGCTCGAACTGAGTGTTCTGGAACTTAGCGATCGGACGGCCAAACTGAACTCTCTGCTTAACATACTCAACAGTTACGTCAATAGCGCCTTCTGCGATACCCAGAGCCTGAGCAGCGATACCGATACGGCCGCCGTCCAGAGTCATCATAGCTACCTTGAAGCCCTTGTTGACTTCGCCGAGGAGGTTTTCCTTCGGAACCTTGACGTTCTCAAATACGAGCTCGCAAGTGCTGGATCCGCGGATACCCATCTTCTTCTCATGGGAACCGATGCTGAATCCTTCCATCTCCTTCTCCATGATAAGAGCGGTGATGCCCTTGTTGCCGAGAGACTTGTCAGTCATACCGAAAACTACGAAAATGTCTGCATAGCCTGCGTTTGTGATGAAGATCTTGGAGCCGTTTACCAGATAATAGTCGCCCTTGTCTTCAAAAACAGTCTTCTGGCCGGCTGCGTCTGTACCTGCGTTGGGCTCAGTCAGACCGAAAGCGCCGAGCTTCTCGCCGGAAAGCAGCTGAGGAAGATATTTCTGCTTCTGCTCTTCTGTACCGAACTTGTAGATCGGCCATGCGCAGAGGGATGTGTGAGCAGAAATGCCTACTGCTGTGGAAGCGCAAACCTTGGAAACTTCTTCGATGCACTGAGCATAGGAGAGCTCGTCAAGACCTGCTCCGCCGTACTCCTCGGGGAAAGGAATGCCCATAAGTCCCATTTCAGCTGCCTGCTTGAATGACTCTACGGGGAATTTCTCCTCTTCGTCGATCTCTGCAGCAATGGGAGCGCAAACGCCTGTTGCGAAATCACGATACAGGCCCAGCATCTCTTCATGGATCTCGTCGTTAAAAAAGTTCATTGTAACCTCCTTTGATATTTAGCTACATGCAGCGTTTTTTGATAAAAAATAGACAACTCATTCTTATCACAGAATATTATACCATTGAACGTATTCATTTTCTACAAAATTCGGCAATTTCTTAACAATCCGCCTGCACAAAACATTTTTTTACAGCACGATCGTTTTCTTCAAGGAAACGGAATAGATGAGTTTTTCCTTCACCTTTTTCCCGGTTATCTGTGTGAGAGCCCTCTCATACAGATCAAGCTGCACCTTATAGCGGTCGATCAGATCGTGCTCCTTTTCCACTGCATCTGTCTTGTAGTCCACAAGCACAAGTTCTCCGTCTTCTTCAAAATAGGCGTCGATGATACCCTGTACAAGGACAGTTTCTTCTTTGGGGAATCCGGGGTTTACCCGATCAGCTTCGATGCCAAGGACGAAAGGCTGTTCCCTGTGCAGTTTCCCGTTCAGGCAGGCTGCGGCCATTCGGCCAGCCAGACTGCTGTGAAGAAACGCCATAATTCCTGCAGCCGGAAGTTTTACATAGGAAGGCGGTATTTTGGCAGATGCGGAAATCTCCGCTCTCCACTCGTCGAATTCCTCGCGGCTTACCGATGCCGGATGCGTGAATCTTCCATAGTCAAACAGTTCCAGGATCCTGTGTACTGCAGTTCCGTACTCAGTCCCTGTAAATTCACTGCGGACGGCGCCTTCTTTGTTCTCATATTGTTTATTGCTGCCTTCAGCGGCTGAGGCAAATGAAGCAATGACAGGTGTTGGCCTGTTCTCAGGAAACAGCTCGAATACCTCTTCCCCTTCCTCTTTCAGGGATGCCATCTTCAGTTCTGAAACGGATGTCTTAGTGTAGAGACCGCTGAGGTTCTCGTGCGCGTATCTTCGGGAGTAGATCTTTTCAAGTTCTTCTGCCAGAACCGGATCGGGCAGCGGTGATCCTCCGATCTCACCTGATGCGTCGATCTCCTGGCGGCGAAGTCCGTATTCCTTCTGCTGCTCCATCTCTTTAATGATCAGGTCTTTACACTCCACTTTATTGATCCTGAAGTATTCCGGATGTTCGGCTGAGCATACAGCGTACCAGATAAGCTCAAGGAAACTATCGGATTCAGACAGCAAAGGGATAGGGAGTTTTTCGCCGGGGTTCAGACATACAGGAAGCCTTTTCTCCCACTCTTCGCAATTTTTTGCTCCGTTTTTTACAAAGCCGGTCATGATGAGTTTTTCTTTCGCTCTGGTCATTGCCACATACAGAACACGGAGTTCTTCACCCAGACTCTCCCTTCGGATCTTATCGGCAACAGCTTCCTTGCGGACAGTGCTGTATTTTGACCGGGAGGCAGGATCCCAGTAGTCCATCCCTATGCCCCAGTCGTTGTCACAGATAAAACTCCCTCTGGTGTCGTGAGATTTATAGCTGTGCTGCTTGCCGGTTCCGGCCACTATGCAGACAGGGAATTCCAGGCCTTTGCTCTTGTGGATGCTCATGATCCTGACAACATCAGCATTTTCATCCAAAGTATTGGCTTCGCCATAGTCCACTTCCCTGTGATGTACCTGGTCGATATATCTGACAAAGTCAAAGAGCCCGCGCAGTCCCATTGAATCGAAAGAAGCCGCCTGCGCCAGAAGGAACTGGAGATTTGCGCTTCTCTGCTCGCCGCCGGGCAGCGCTCTGCACCACTCTTCATACCCGGTCTGTGAGATCAGTTCTGTCAGAAGTTCGCGGATCTGAAGGCAGATCACCCTGTCTCTCCAGCTGTTAATAAACTGCAGGAACGCACTGCATTTTTCAGCAAGCGCGGTCTCTTCTCCGGAAACCTCCAGCGCTTTGAACTTAAGACAGTCATAGAGAGAAACTCCCTTTTCGCGATCCGAAAGTCTGATCCGCGCGATCTCCTCCTCGCTGAAATCTCCCCAGTAGCCGCGCAGAGCGCCGTATAAAGGAATGTCCTGTCTGGGATTGTCCAGCACTCGGACCAGCTCCAGAATGCCGCGGATCTCCGAAGACGAGAAATATCCGGTCTTCGACTCTATATAATAAGGGATTCCCTGTCTTTCGAATACTTCTCTGAACTCCTCGTTCCAGCCGGAGCCGCTGCGAAGGAGAACCACAATATCACCGAATCTGCAGGGTCTCAGGCTCCCGTCCTCAGACTTCACAAAAAGCTCGTTTACCAGTTCTCTGATCCTTCCCGCAACGGCAATGGCTTCCTTCTGACGGTCGCTGAGTTCCGCGATCTCATCCGGTACCAGAGAGGCTTCGTCCTTATCCGGTCCCACAACAAGCAGAAGCTCAGTTTTATAGACATCCGGATCTGGTGCTGCGGGATACGAGGCTCCGGTTTTCAGAGAGACTTCATCGTCGTACTCGACTCCGCCGATCTCTCTTCTCATGATCCTGAAGAAAACTTCGTTTACACTATCCAGCACTTCCGCTCTGCTTCGGAAATTGCTGTCCAGGTCGATCCTCTCCTTTTCAGGATCGAGTTTTTGGTAGGTCCTCAGTTTCTCCATAAAGATCTCAGGCCTTGCCAGCCGGAATTTGTAGATGGACTGCTTGACGTCTCCCACCATAAATCGGTTGTAGACGCCTTCATCTTCGGTGGAGATCATCCGCAGGAGAACTTCCTGCACTTCATTGCTGTCCTGATACTCATCAATCAGTATTTCGTCAAAATATTGGCGGTAAGCCATCGCGGCTCTTCCGGGGCGGTACACGCCGTCCTCTCCTCTGACCGCGAGTATCTTAAGCGCAAGGTGTTCAAGATCGACAAAATCGATGACGTTCTTTTCTTTTTTCACTTCGGAAAAATAGTTAAGAAATTCTATAGCCAGATCTGAGACGGCCGCAGCTGCCTCGCTCATAAGCCCCATTCGCTCAAGAATGCGGCCGGTATCAGCGTTTTTGTACTTCTTGGCGAGTCCTGTTATGTCATCCTTTGCACTGTTTCTGATCGCCATTGCCGCCTCTTTTTTGGCGGGATCCACTTCCGGGTATTTCTTGGGAGTGAACCTGGGCAGGTTCTCGAATTTCATATTCAGGATCCCGATGATCCTCTCCCAGAGATCTCTCATCTCGCCCGGATTTCTCATACCGGCTTCCTCTGCGCAGGGCACATCACCGAGCGCGCTGAGCTGCTGCAGTTCATTTTTCACAAGAGGGATATAGAGATCAGGGCCGTCAGGAAGATAGCAGAAATCAAGAAGCCTCTCGTATTGACGCTTCAGATCAGCGATCTTCTCGGCAGCAGTGAGGATAATGAACTGCATCCATGCGGAGCCGAACAGTTCTTCTTCGCTCGTGGCTGAGTAATCCGCCGCCCGCTCGCGCAGCCACTCCTCGGGATCAGGATGACTGACCGCCTTTTTGTACAGGTCCTCCAAAATCAACTCAAGTTCCCTGTCTCCTGCTCCGCGGCAGAAATAGTCCGCACAGATCTTAAGCGATGAGTTTCCCGAGGCGTAACCCTCCTCCAGAAAGTCGTCCATCGCATCCTTCCTCATCAGATCGCTTTCCGTCTGATCCATCTGGCGAAATCCGGGATCCATATCGATGTCGCTGAAGTTATTCCTTAAAAGAAAGGTGAAGAAACTGTCCATTGTGGTGATCTGGGCATTGTGAAGAAGCGTCTCCTGCCTCTGCAGATGCGCATTATCCGGCTCCTGCCCGATCCTGGCGGAGATAGCGGCCCCGATCCTCTCTCTCATCTGGGCCGCAGCAGCTTTTGTAAAGGTGACCACTAAAAGCCTGTCGATGTCCGCAGGATCATCTCCTTCACTGATCATTCTCACGATCCTCTCCACGAGCACCGCTGTTTTTCCGCTTCCGGCAGCAGCTGAAACCAGTATATTATGCTTTCTCGCCTGCAGAACTCTGGTCTGCTGCGCTGTAAATTCAATAGCCATAAAGATTCTCCGTCACTTTCTGTAATTGTAACCTTCAATGGAGAGGTCGAAACCGCAGACACTTCTGTAAGGACAATAGTCGCAGGCCGTTCTGTCGTTTTTCCAGGCGGCCGGATTGGCCTCTGCCTTACCATCCAGTATATCTTCCGCGAGACGGCACACCACGTCCGTAACTTCCCGGGTAAGTTCCTTAAAGCCTTCGGCAGAATACACGCTGGAACCGGCACCGGGCTCACCGTCCTTCTTTAGCTTAAGAGGTATGACATCGCTCTTTCCGCTTACATACCTGTCCAGATGCCTGTAGGAGACAGGATCAGAGTTTATCATCCCGGTGGGTCTCAGGGATTCCCTGATCAGCTGAAGGCTGTCTTCCCCTGTTTTATTGCTGCCGTCAATCACAGGATTGGTGATCCTGTAATAGAGCATGGCGGAAGGGATGATCTCAGCTCCGGGATTTTGGGCTGATAAATAGTCCATCGCAGCGTTCATATACATGAGGAGCTGCAGCTGGATCCCCCGTTTCATCAGATCCTCGTCAAGGTCGAGGGAACCGGACTTGTAATCCAGTATTTTGACGAAAATACTGCCGTCCTCTCTGCACAGATCAAGTCTGTCGATTCTTCCGGTCAGTTTCAGCGATCTGCCGCCGCTGAGAGGAAAGGTGATCAGATCCGCTTCACCGCCGGGACCGAATCCGAATTCATATCCCTCCGGGACAAAGTCTCCTCTCTGAAGCTGATACTGAAGCGTATCTGTGCTGCGATCAAGGATCATTTGCATCCTGGCAAGCCATGACTCGCTTCTCTTTGTGGAATACATGAGAAGATCATGATAGGCTGCAGCTGTCTCATTGAGGGCTTGTGTTGACAGCTCCTCTCCTTCCTCCTTTGTGAAGCTGTTCCAGGTAAGCCCTTTTTTCATGAGTTTGTGACTGAATGCATCCAGACTCATGTGCAGGATCGTTCCCGTATCGAGCGACTCCACTGCGAACTGCTTGCGCTCTCTGAGTCCAAGACCGTATTGCAGGAAATGTCTGAGGGAACACTGCGCAGCTGTCTCCATCCTGGTGATCCCGCCCATGATGGAACGTCCGTACAGAGCCTGTGCGGTCTCGGGGCTTATCATGACCGGATCATATCTCTTGAAGGCAGCTCCTCTCAGGCTTTCCAAAGTCTTTCTGTTTTCTGTGCTGCCTGTGCGCATAATATACCCGTATGTTGTCTTCAGCGCGTTCGCATCCCGGGAACCTTCCTGTGTTTTTCCCTGGGCGTAATCCCTGAGCGCGCCGGAAAGCCAGACAGTGCTGTCCCTTACTCCGGTAAGCTGTTCTATTGCCGGTCTGAGCTGAGGATGTTCTACTGCTGCTTCGGGAAAGAGTTTTCTGATCATCGGGATCAGGTAAGAGGGGTGCAGCGATCCGCCCTCCGGCGTAGTCCTGGCAAAAGAGAGATAGAGGGCGTCCGTTGGCTTAGTCATATTCATGTAGAGATAGAGTCTCTGCTGATACATCTGCTGACGGGGCGTCGGTGACAGTTCCGTTCCCGAAAAACGCAGGAATTCCCTGTCGAGGTCAGAGAGAAGTCCTCCCCGGGATGTTCCCCTGGGAATATTTCCGTCGTTGACACCTGTAAAGAATAAAATGCGGCACTGTGATACTCTTGTCCTTTCGATATCGCCCACCAGCAAACGGTCTGTCTTTTGAGGAAGCGTGCCAAGCCTGATCTCTTCAAATCCGGCTTCCAAAAGCTCCAGATAGTCTTTATTGGAGATCATTTCATCACCGAGAAGATCATGGATCTGCTCCAGAAGGTCGATCACACAGCGGTAGAGCTGACTGAACTGTTTTGCTCTGACGAAATCGCCATCTTCATCAAATCTGCTGCTCCACTCCTCCATCTTCTCTTCCATGGAGAGACTGACCATAAAATCATAGAGTTGACGCGTCCGCTCGGCGGCAGTTCGAGAGGGGATCCTCTCATCGGTTATGCTCCCCGCGACAGGCTCAATCTCCTTGAGAAAGCGCACTCTGAGAGGATCAGTCATTGCATCGAAAGGAAGGCCCCACTTTTTGCGGCCCTTGATCCCGTGCTCGAGACAATAGTTTTCGAGAAGATCCGTCTCCTCCCTGGTGAGAGTGCTCATCCCGCTCCTGAGATAGCGGAAAACACTGTTATAGGAATATCCTTCCGCTCTGATCCCGAGAACGCTCCGGATCGCTTCCGTCAGCGGGTTGAGGCCTGCCGAGCTGGTCCTGTCCACGTAAAGAGGGATATCGTAACGCGGCGCAAGTTTCTCAAAAGCTGCCCCGCAGCTGTCAAGGTCACCGCACACAACGGAAATGTCTCTGTACTGGTACCCCTTAGTCAGCACAAGCCTTTTGATCTCAATGCAGATCTGCTTTACTTCTTCTTCCGGCGTGTCGGTCTCAAAGATCCGGATCTTATCGCCGGTCTCTTTCTCATATGCATAAGCCGGATATCGGAAGATATTATGTTCCAGGTGCGCCAGCACCGGATTATTTCGAAAACGTACAGGAACTTCATCGGAATCTGAAACATAAAGATCCTTTCCCCTTGAAAGCTCCTCTGCCAAAGCAAGTTTCTCTATATCACAAACTGTCTTTCTGGTCAGATAGAAAAGGGAATCCTCCCTGCCCGGGTTCCTGCTGCGGCAGACCGTTTCTATGGAGGGACCGTCATCCTTTCCGAGAGAAAGCGAGATGATCACATCCCGGCTGTATCTGATCAGTGCCGTGATAACTCTGTACTGAACAGGAGTAAAACCGGTAAATCCATCCAGTACAAAGGTGCTGCGTCTGACCCATTCAGAGGATGGAATCGCACCGGCCAGAAGGTCCAGCATCTCCTCGTTGGTGATAAAGCGGTCCTTCTTAGCCTCATTAAAGGCGCTGTAAAGCACCTGCAGGTCGCAAAGCCGTGCGTTCAGGGCGCCCTGCCCCCTGCTTCCGGCGTACTGCTGCATCAGTTCAAGCTCCTGAACACCGATCCCATACTGCATGAATTCGGAGATCACGGATTTCACTTCCGAGATCATCCCGGGATAATGGATGCTCTTTCTGAGAATTTTCAGCTCCGGCTCACACTGCCCCGCGACTCTGCGAAGAAGCAGAGTCTTTCCCATGTCGTCGAGGACTGCTCTTTGAAAGACTCCGGTCTCCTCAAAGACCTTGTGGGTGAGTCTGCCAAAACTCAGAACGTCGATATTGAGGATCCCCTTTTGAGGGGCCTCGGAGACAATCTCTTTCTGCGTCTGCATGGAATACTGATCGGGTACAATGATCACGTAATTATTGTCAGCTGCATCCCGTCCGCACAGTGCATCCTGTGCCTGATCCAGTATCATATTGTGAAGCAGCCGGCTCTTTCCCGATCCTGAAG
>CAMKAA010000004.1 GCA_946410365.1 uncultured Lachnospiraceae bacterium
ATGCGCGTGATCTCAACTCCGGGACACACAGAGGGCGGCTGCTGTTACTATTTTGACGCGGAAGAGACCTGCGGCGCGCCGATCCTCATAAGCGGCGATACCCTCTTTGAGGGGTCTGTAGGAAGAACGGATCTGCCTACCGGCGATATGCAGGATCTGGTGGAGTCGATCCGCACAAAGCTCTACGTCCTTCCTGATGAGACGGAAGTGTATTGCGGACACGGAGGAAGCACGAGCATCGGATACGAGAAGAAATACAACTTTTTCGTGCACGGGTGATCCCTGTGTGCGTAAATGACTGAATGGATACAAATGATCGCTGTAGAAAACATAGAATTATATAGATACGAAATACACTCTCTCCTGAAAGCGTTTTACCCGCAGGAGACAGTAAAGGTATTTGTCGGTGAGCCGGATGTGGGGAAGTATCCTGACCCGGCTTTTCTGCGTGCAGAATTCTCAGAGGGCTGTATTGAGATGGCGCTTCTGCCTGAGGGAGCTCCCGGTAAAGAGGAACATATGCCGCTAACAAGAAGGATCGAAGCGCCCGAGGGTGTATCCTACGGAGGAAAGAGTCCGGCCTGCAAGAACGCAGCCAAGCATATGCTGTATGAGATGCTCTCGGAATACACCGGGACGACTCTGCCCTGGGGAGAACTGATCGGGATCAGACCCACCAAGATCGCTATGGGAAGGCTCCGCGGAGGGGATACTCCTGAGGAAGCCGCACTGTATATGCAGAGGGAGCATCTTGTGAGCCGCGAGAAAGCGGCCCTTGCGGCTGAGATCGCAGAGCGCGAGAGGAGAATACTCTCCGGGATTCACTATGAAAACGGATACAGCCTCTACGTTGGGATCCCTTTCTGTCCCACAACATGTCTGTACTGCTCCTTCACATCGTTTCCGCTTACTTCCTGGAAAAGCAGAGTGGACGAATACCTCGACGCCCTTGAGAGAGAAATGGAGGCGTCTGCGCCCCTGATGGAGGGCAAAATACTGGATACGCTCTATATCGGCGGCGGAACTCCCACTACTCTTGAGCCTTCGCAGTCGAGGAGGCTGATCAGTATGATCGGGCGGTATTTTGACCTGTCAGACTTACAGGAGTTTACAGTGGAAGCCGGAAGACCGGACAGTATCGACGCGGAAAAACTTGCGGTCCTCAAAGAATGCGGTGTCGGCAGGATCAGTGTCAATCCCCAGACAATGCGGGACAGTACTCTGAAACTAATCGGAAGACAGCATAGCGCGGCGCAGACTGTTGAGGCCTTCAGACTCGCCCGTCAGGCGGGATTTGACAATATCAATATGGACATTATTCTTGGACTTCCCGGTGAGACTTGTGAGGACGTGCAGTATACGATCGACCGGATAAAGGAACTGGGACCGGATGACCTCACAGTTCATTCTCTTGCGATCAAGCGGGCCTCAAGGCTGCAGAAATGGATCGAGAAGAACGGGTTTTCATCGATCAACAACACGGATGAGAGCATGAAGATCGCCGCTAAGGGAGCGGCGGATATGGGAATGACCCCCTATTATCTTTACAGGCAGAAGAATATGTCGGGGAATTTTGAGAATGTGGGCTACGCCCGAGAGGGTAAGGCGGGAATCTACAATATCCTCATAATGGAAGAGAAACAGTCCATCATGGCCCTGGGAGCAGGAAGCATTTCCAAAGGAGTATTTCCGGGCGGGCGGATCGAGAGATGCGATGACGCCAAGGAAGCATCAATCTATATCGATCACATAGACGAGATGATCGAAAGGAAAAGAAAACTCTTCGGAGATCAAAACAGTCTTGCAAACCAAGGTGAAATTGTGTTATAGTACCCGAAGTTTGTCGATATTATTCGATATTATTTGACAAAATAATCGATATAATAAAGAATTGCGTGACGATTCCGGACAGACAAAAAACAATGATGCATAAGAGGTAGAAATGGCAGCAGCACGTAAGCGCAAACACAATCTGGTAATTGTGGAGTCCCCGGCAAAGGTCAAGACCATCAAGAAGTTTCTCGGAAGCAACTATGATGTGGCGGCAAGTTACGGACATGTCAGGGACCTTCCCAAGAGCAGAATGGGAATCGACGTCGATCACGATTACGAGCCAAAATATATAACGATCCGGGGCAAAGGAGAACTTCTGGCTGAGCTCAGGAAAAAGGTGAAAAAAGCCGACCGCATATATCTGGCGACGGACCCTGACCGTGAAGGGGAAGCGATCTCGTGGCATCTTGTCGCGGCTCTCAAGCTTGATGAGATGAAGGATAAAGAGATCTACAGGATCACCTTCAACGAGATCACCAAAAAAGCCGTCACGGAATCCCTGAAGAATCCGCGGAGCATCGATATCAATCTTGTGGACGCGCAGCAGACCAGAAGGATCCTGGACAGAGTCGTGGGATATAAGATCTCGCCTCTGCTGTGGGCCAAGGTCAAGAGAGGCCTGTCAGCGGGAAGAGTTCAGTCTGTAGCCCTTCGGATGATCGGAGACAGAGAAGAAGAGATAAACGCGTTTATCCCTCAGGAATATTGGACGCTTGACGCGCTGCTAACAGCGGACGGGGCTTCGGAGCCTTTCACAGTCCACTACTACGGCAGGACAAATCAGGATGCGAAACCCGTGAAGCAGGAGCTGGAAAACGAGGCTCAGGTAAAAGAGATCACAGAAGCGCTCAGAGACGCGCATTTTGAAGTGGCTGAGGTGAAGAAGTCTGAGCGCAGCAGAAAATCGCCGCTGCCCTTTACCACATCGACACTGCAGCAGGAAGCAAGCCGCGCGCTGAATTTCTCCACCCAGAAAACGATGAGAGTCGCTCAGCAGCTCTATGAGGGCGTGGAGATCAAGGGAAGCGGAACGGTTGCGCTGATCACTTATCTCAGAACGGACAGTACCCGCGTTTCAGATGAGGCGCAGGCCATGGCATCGGATTATATTGCAGAGCACTATGGCGCGGAGTATCTTCTTGAGAGAGAGAAGAACGGAAAGAACGAAGGCAAGATCCAGGACGCGCACGAAGCTATACGTCCCACGGATCTCGGAAATCTTCCTTCTGCCATCAAGGATTCACTCTCAAGAGACCAGTATCGCCTGTATAATCTGATCTGGAAGAGATTTCTTGCCAGCCGCATGAGCGCTGCAAGATATGAGAACACACAGGTCAGGATCGCGGCAGATAAGAGCTATATTTTTACAGCTTCCACATCGAGACTTCTCTTTGACGGTTATCAGTGTGTGTATAATCAGGAGGAGAATGAGGATAAGGGCGAGAAACTGTCTGTCAATCTCACGAGAGAGAGCGAACTCTCACTTGAGAAGTTCGATCCCAGACAGCACTTTACGCAGCCGGCGCCGCATTATACGGAGGCTTCGCTTGTAAAGGCTCTGGAGGAGCAGGGAATAGGCCGTCCCAGTACTTACGCGCCTACGATCACCACGATCCTTGCCAGACACTATATTGTCAAAGAGGATAAGAACCTTTACATGACCGAACTGGGCGAAGTCGTCAATTCCATGATGAAGAGAGCTTTTCCCTCTATTGTGGACCCGGCATTCACAGCACATCTCGAAGGACTCCTGGACGGAGTTGCGGACGGCAACGTGAAATGGAAGACGGTCATTGAGAACTTCTATCCGGACCTGGATGAGGCAGTCAGCCAGGCGGAGCTGGATCTGGAGAAAGTAAAGATCGCGGACGAGGAGTCCGAAGAGGTCTGTGAGAACTGCGGCAGACATATGGTGATCAAATACGGACCGCACGGAAAATTCCTTGCCTGTCCCGGATTCCCGGAGTGCCACAATACCAAGCCTTATTACGAAAAGATCGGTGTGGCATGCCCGAAATGCGGGAAGGATATCGTTGTCAGAAAGACCAAGAAGGGCCGCAAGTACTACGGATGCATGGGAAATCCCGAGTGCGACTTTATGAGCTGGCAGAAGCCGTCGGATAAAAAATGTCCCAGGTGCGGCGGAATGATGCTTGAGAAGGGAAACAAACTGGTCTGTGAAGACAGAGAATGCGGCTATATGGAGAACAGACCCGAAGAGTGATCACAGCCGTGAGGCATGGTTTTAGATGAGAATTTGGAAAGGGCAGGTGCAGAATTGAACAGATCGACTATGATCGGCAATGTAAAACTGCTGGATAATACAAGAAAAATTGAGAGACTGCTGCATAATAACGACACAGGAAAGGTCGTGTTTAACGATATCTGCAGAGTGATGAGCGACGTTCTTGAATCCAATATCCTCGTGATCAGCAAGAAGGGAAAGGTGCTCGGATTCGGTGAATACGGCGGGATCCCGGCACTGAGCGAACTCATTACGGATCAGGTGGGCACTTTTATCGACCCTTCCCTCAATGAGAGATTCCTCGGTGTTCTGTCTACAAATGAGAACGTAAACCTCGGAAATCTGGGATTTGTAAAGGAAGAAGACTGTGAGAACGTCGGTATCATCGCGCCCATAGAGATCGCCGGAGAGAGACTCGGAACGGTCTTTATCTACAAAAACAGTGAGGGCTTTGACATCGATGATATCATTCTCTGCGAATACGGCACTACTGTAGTAGGCCTTGAGATGCTCAGAGCTGTCAGTGAGGAGACTGCGGAAGAGAGCCGCAAGATCAATGTTGTCAAGTCTGCCATCAATACACTGAGCTATACGGAAATGCATGCGATCGTGCATATTTTTGAGGAGCTTAACGGGATCGAGGGAATCCTGGTGGCGAGCAAGATCGCGGACAAGGCGGGGATCACGAGGAGCGTTGTCGTAAATGCTCTCAGGAAATTTGAATCCGCAGGCGTGATCGAGTCCCGTTCCTCGGGAATGAAGGGAACTTATATCAAGGTCCTTAATGACGCGATCTACGGGGAACTCAAGGAGCTCAAAAAGCAGGTTGAGCCTGAAAACCAGAGACAATGAACTGCTGTTAATGTCCGTAATACTGAGCTTGAGTAAAAAGTGAGAAAGTCCGCACAAGAAATACTTGTGCGGACCTTTTGATTGTGGTAATATTCTAATGTTGCGTAATAGTAAGCACGCATTTTCGGCATATACCGGTGCTCTACCCGGGCTCTGACCCGGCAGGGTGGTAGCGAACCTTCATGAATGCATACGGAAATGCGGAAGTACAAACCAAACACGGAGGAAAAGAAATGAGTGTTGTATCAATGAAACAGCTGCTTGAAGCAGGCGTGCACTTCGGACATCAGACAAGGCGCTGGAACCCCAAGATGGCTCCCTATATTTTCACAGAGAGAAACGGGATCCACATCATCGACCTTCAGAAATCTGTCGTAAAGGTTGACGAGGCTTACAGAGCAGTATTTGAGATCGCTGAGCAGGGCGGCACACTTCTGTTCGTAGGAACCAAGAAGCAGGCCCAGGACGCAGTCAAGTCTGAGGCAGAGCGCTGCGGCATGTACTATGTTAACGAGAGATGGCTCGGCGGCATGCTGACCAACTTCAAGACCATTCAGGGCAGAATCGAGCGTCTCAAGAAGATCGAAGCTATGTCCCAGGACGGCACATTTGACGTACTTCCCAAGAAGGAAGTCGCTAAGCTGAACAAAGAGTGGGAGAAGCTTGAGAAGAACCTCGGCGGCATCAAGGAGATGACTCACATTCCGGATGCGATCTTCGTTATCGATCCCAAGAAGGAGAGAATCTGCGTAGCAGAGGCACACGCTCTTGGAATCACTCTGATCGGTATCGGCGACACAAACTGCGATCCCGAAGAGCTTGATTACATCATCCCCGGCAATGACGACGCGATCCGCGCTGTCAAGCTGCTCTGCAGCAAGATGGCTGACGCTGTCATCGAGGCCAGACAGGGTGAAGAGAACGTTGACACTTCCGAGCAGGATGCGCTGGCTCAGGAGTCCGCTGCAAGCGAGGCTGAGCAGGCACAGGAGGGTACTCTGTAATCCCTTTGATTGTTATAGATTCTGTCGGATATACAGTATTGTGAAATAGAGAGGTATAATTATGGCAATTACAGCAGCACAGGTTAAGCAGCTCAGAGATGTTACAGGCGCCGGCATGATGGACTGCAAGAAGGCCCTCACTGAGTGCAACGGCGATATGGATGCAGCAGTAGAGTTCCTCAGAAAGAAGGGACAGGCTAAGGCTGAGAAGAAAGCTAACAGGATCGCGGCAGAAGGTATCTGCTTCATCGCACAGGATGGCGATACAAAGGCAGCGGTTGTCGAAGTTAACTCCGAGACTGACTTCGTAGCTCAGAACGAGAAGTTCCGCACATACGTAGCAAAGGTTGCTCAGCAGGCTCTGAACACAGTTGCTGAAGATATCGATGCATTTATGGGCGAAGCATGGGCAGAGGATACAGCTAAGACTGTTAAGGATTCACTGGTTGATATGATCGCTGTCATCAGCGAGAAGCTCAGCATCCGCAGATTCAAGAAGATCGAAGAGACAGAAGGTTGCGTAGTAACTTACCTTCACGGCCAGGGAAGAATCGGCGTTATCGTTGATGCCAAGACTGCAGTTGTCAATGACGAAGTCAAGGCTGCTCTTACAAACGTGGCTATGCAGATCGCAGCTATGAATCCCAAGTACATCAGCCAGGCTGATATTCCGGATGATTACAAAGAGCACGAGAAAGAGATCCTTCTCGCTCAGGCGATCGAGGAGAACAACAAGCTTCCCGAGAACAAGAGAAAACCTCAGAACATCATCGAGAAGATGCTCATCGGCAGACTGAACAAAGAGTTCAAGGAAATCTGCCTCCTCGACCAGGTCTATGTCCGCGCTGAGGACGGCAAGCAGACCGTAGGCCAGTATCTTGATCAGGTCGGCAAGGCTAACGGAACCAAGATCATCATCAAAGAGTTCGTTCGCTTCGAGACCGGCGAAGGCATCGAGAAGAGACAGGATAACTTCGCTGAGGAAGTTATGGCTCAGGCAGGTGCCGCTGCGAAATAATCTCGCGGGATCCAATAATCCAAACTGTATTCAGGCGCTGTGCGAATGCTGCACAGCGCCTGTTTCACTTTATGAAAGAATGCCGGGCTTGGATGCGGTTCACAAAGAAGACTTATTTATAGTATTTTGATTCGTGCAACTGTGTTGTATAATGGAGAATCAGAAGAATACCCTTGGACGGAGGATCACATTGAAGTTCAGAAAGATCAATGATACGACAATAAACTGCATAATCACACAGGATGACCTTAAAAAGCACGGCATAGACCTCGACGATCTCTTTGACCGCAGGAAGAATGCCGTGGAGTTCATAAGAAGGATCATCTTAAAGGCAGCAAGTTCAGTGAACCTGAACATTAAGAATGACTATACATCCATGCGGATCTCGGTCCTTCCGGATCAGTCCGTGAGCCTGACGATCTCCCAGGATCCTGTGGAATCGGCGAAGATCCGGGAGCACAAGGAAATGGCCGAACAGCCCGGCGAGAGAAAGCCGGATGCTCCGGAAGCGGGGAAGCGCGCGTCAGGACGCAGAATGCCCGCCTTGACAGCGGATAACGGTACTTACATTTTTCAGTTTCCAACCGTTATGGACACGGTAAAATGCTGCAGGATACTCTCTAGCTGTAAAGGTATAGAGACCTCGCTCTATTTTGTCAAAGAGACAGGAAACTATTATCTCCTGATCGTGAAAGGGACTGATCCCGCCGAGAATTACAGCAGTATCGTGCTCAGCCTCAACGAGTTCGGCAAAATGGTATCCTGCGATGAGATTACTCTGGCCTATATTAAGGAGCACAGCGAGTGCATTCTCAGAAGCAGGGCGGCACAGCAGATTTCGGAGATTTACAGTTGAACGCGAAGGATATTCCGGAAAGCCGTTTGAATCAGTATATTGCGTCGTGCGGCATATGCTCCAGAAGAGAAGCGGACCGCATGATCGAATCGGGCAGAGTGAATGTGAACGGGATCCCCGCAGTACGGGGGATGCGCGTTAAGGGAACAGATGAGGTGACGGTGGACGGCCGTCCCCTCACAGGAGCCCTGAACAAGATCGTGGTTGCATTTTACAAACCTGTCGGAGTCACCTGTACGGAGCGTGACCGGCATGCGGACAGAACGCTTAATGAAGCCTTTTCTTTTCCTGTCAGACTGACCTACGCCGGACGGCTCGACAGGGATTCGGAAGGGCTTCTTGTGATGACTAACGATGGTGATCTCATCGATAAAATGATGAGAGGGGCCAACGGCCACGAAAAAGAGTATATCGTGCGCGTACGAAGCAGGATTCCGGATGCAGACCTTGAACATTTCAGAAAAGGCGTCAGGCTTAAGGACCTCGGAGTCACTACCCGTCCCTGCAAGGTGGACCGCCTGGGAGACTATACTTTCAGGATCATTCTCACCCAGGGCCTGAACAGGCAGATCAGAAGGATGTGCCGGGCGGTGGGAAATGAAGTTGTCAAACTCAAGAGGGTGAGAGTGCTCAATATAGAACTCGGATCAATGAAACCCGGTGAACAGCGGATCGTAAAGGGAGATGAGCTGCAGGAACTCTACAGAATGGTTTCAAATCCTTGAAAGGGTGTAAAATGGAACAGGTGATGAAGATAGAGAACAATACAGGAACCGGAGCGGAAAGAAAGCTCACTGCAGTAGAACAGAGCCGCATGAAAGAGCTCACGGAAATACTCAACCGCGCCTCGGAAGCTTATTATAATAAAGACACCGAGATCATGAGCAACTTCGAGTATGACAAACTGTATGATGAGCTGTCGGAACTGGAGAAGCGCACAGGGATCGTTCTGGCGGGATCACCTACGGTACACGTCGGATATACTGCAGCCGATGAACTGCCCAAAGAGAGGCACGAGAGCCCGATGCTGTCCCTGGATAAGACTAAGGACCGCGGCGCGCTGGCTGAGTGGCTGGGGGATAAAGAGGGACTCCTTTCCTGGAAGCTGGATGGACTCACAGTTGTTCTGACTTATGAAAACGGGACTCTTGTCAAGGCGGTCACAAGGGGAAACGGAGAGATCGGCGAAGTGATCACGGATAACGCGAGAGTATTTAAGAATCTCCCGGTACATATTCCCTGTAAAGAGCCCCTTACTCTCCGGGGAGAGGCTGTTATCCGCTACTCGGATTTTGAGAAGATCAATGCGGAACTGGAGGCGGAAGCAGCTGCCTCGGGAAATCTCGCAGATGTACGCTACAAGAACCCCAGAAATCTCTGCAGCGGCAGTGTAAGACAGCTCAATAACCGCATCACGGCTAAGCGGCGGGTGCGATTTTACGCTTTTTCACTGGTGAAAGCCGGTAATCTGGATTTTGACAATTCCAGGCAGAAACAGATGGAGTTTCTGCAGAAACAGGGGTTTGAGACGGTAGAATCTGTCCGCGTAAATGCCGGCAATGTGGCCGGAAAGGTTGACGAATTTGAGCGAAGGATCTCTTCAAATGACCTGCCTTCGGACGGTCTGGTGCTCACCTTCGAAGACATAGCTTACGGAGAATCCCTGGGGACCACGGCCAAATTCCCCAGAAACTCGATCGCCTTCAAGTGGGCTGATGAAATTCAGGAGACTACGCTGACGGAAGTGGAATGGAGCGCCAGCCGCACAGGACTGATCAATCCGGTAGCAGTTTTTGAACCTGTAGAACTTGAGGGAACGACGGTAAAGAGGGCTTCAGTCCACAACGTCAGTATTGTAAAGGAATTGAAACTGGGGATCGGAGACAGGATCACGGTCTACAAGGCCAATATGATAATTCCGCAGATCGCAGAGAACCTGACCGGGTCGGGCACTCTTGAGATTCCGTCCAAATGTCCTGTCTGCGGACAGGATACAAGGATCAGACAGGATAATGATACGGAGGTCCTTGTCTGTACGAACCCCGACTGCGCCGCGAAGAAGATCAAGGCGTTCTCCCTTTTTGTCAGCCGCAGCGCCATGAATATTGACGGCCTCTCCGAGATGACCCTGGAGAAACTGATCGCGGCAGGACTGATCCACAACTTTGCTGATATCTATCATCTCAACGGGCACAGGGAAGTGATCGAAGATATGGACGGATTCGGCAGGAAATCCTGTGACAGGCTGTTTGAAGCAGTCGAGAGATCCAGAGAGACCACGCTTGCCAGAGTGCTTTGCGCAGTAGGGATCCCGGGAATCGGGATTTCGGGCGCCAGGATCCTCTGTGCGAATTTTGATGACGATATTGATAAGATCAAAGAGGCGGACAGGGAGACACTCTCCTTAGTGGAGGGGATCGGTCCTGTGCTGGCGGAGAATATTGCTGGTTACTTTGAAGATGAACGCACATCCTCTGCGCTCGATGCGCTTCTATCGGAACTCCGCCTTAACAGGGAGAAGAAGCAGGATGCGCCGCAGATCCTTGCGGGCAAGACATTTGTCATCACCGGCAAAGTAAATCATTTTGCCAACCGCGATGAACTCAAGGCGAGGATCCTGAGCCTCGGCGGAAAAGCCGCGGGAAGTGTATCTGCCAAAACGGACTATCTGATCAACAATGACGTGACTTCAACGTCATCCAAGAATAAAAAGGCCAGGGAACTCGGAATCCCGATCCTGTCGGAAGAGGATTTTCTTGCAATGATCAGCGGAGAATAAAGAATACGGAGGAACTATTATGCCTATCAAAATACAGAATGACCTGCCGGTCAAGGAAATACTGGAGAAGGAAAACCTGTTCGTGGTGGATGAAAACCGCGCGACTCATCAGGATATCCGCCCCCTGCAGCTCTGTATTCTGAATCTGATGCCCAAGAAGGAGGAGACGGAACTCCAGCTTCTGAGGATGCTGTCCAACACGCCTCTGCAGATCGACATTACTTTCATGAGAATGAGCTCCCATAAATCGCTCAATACGCCGATCTCACATCTGCAGAAGTTCTACTATACTTTTGAGGAACTCAAAGATCAGAGATTTGACGGTCTTATCATAACGGGAGCTCCTGTGGAAAAGATGGATTATGAAAAGGTTGATTACTGGCCGGAGCTCTGCGATGTTTTCGCCTGGAGCAAGACCAATGTATTCAGTACTTTCCATATCTGCTGGGGAGCCCAGGCCGGCCTTTATTATCATTACGGACTTCAAAAGAGAATGCTTTCGGAGAAACTGTTCGGTGTCTATTCCCATAAAGTCCGCCACAGAAGAGAACCGCTGGTCCGTGGATTCGACGATTACTTCCTGATCCCCCACAGCCGTTATACCGAGGTGCCGGCAAGGGCGCTTCACGGATGCAAGGACCTGAGGATCCTGGCGGAATCCGAAGAAGCCGGCGTCCTGCTGTGCATGTCCAGGGACGGAAGGATGATCTTTATCATGGGACACGCGGAATATGACCGCAATACTCTTAGGGATGAGTATTTCAGAGATGCGCGAAAGGGACTCGGAACAGCGATCCCGGTCAACTATTTCCCCGATGACGACCCGGAAAAGAAGCCGCTTCTGGAGTGGCGCGCCCACAGCTACCTCCTGTACAGCAACTGGCTCAACTATTACGTCTATCAGCGTACGCCTTATGATCTGAACGAGATCCGCTGAAGAAACTTTCCGCACCTTTAAAAGGAGCGGCCCGCAGTATGGAGAACAGGACAACAGTATGGATGATCTGCATTTAAAACAAACAGAGAAGAGATGCTTTTCGGTGCTGTCCGGTACATCAAAAAACAGTGAAGAATTCATGGATTCTCCCACCTTTTTCCTGAGCAGGGCGACTCTTAGAGACCGGCTTTGGCTGCTGATCTTTCTGGAGGCGCTGATCGCGATCGAAAACGGATCCGAGGAATACTTTGAGACGGACTACATAATGGCTGTCAACGAGTATCTTGTAAGAAGATCGGATCTTTCTGTGCGTATGCTCAACACATGGATCGGAGGACAGAATTTCCGCTCCATGCAGGAAGTGACGGATTTCTTCAATGACCGGTACCGGATCACAGGCCAGTTCTTCAGGGACAACCAGCTTCAGTGCCGCAGGGAGTGGCAGGAGGCCGCTTCCGTCTACAGAGCGAGGTGGATCGAGGCTGTAAGGGCTCAGGAGGATATTCCCGAGGAACTCGCTTCATACGATGAAAAACTCGGGGAACGCAGATTCAGGGAGAATCCGGTGCAGTATCTGCTGGGGATCAGGGAAGAGGAGAGACTTCATTTTATTGCCCTGATCGCGGAATGCATCTACGAGTATGAGAACGCGGCAGGAAAAAATGTAGCTGTAAGAACGGAGAAGAGCGGCGCCGACTTCGTAAGAGAATTCGGAAATCTGCTCAACACCTATGTCAAATACCCGGAAGACCCGGAAATTCAGACGCTGACACTGATGGTCCATATGGACATGAACAGCAAAGATTTCAGGGATGACGCAAAGAGAAGAATTTTCTTTAATGAATATCTTCGGGCCGCCGCATACAAATGGCACACTAATTCAGCCGGCTGCAGGAAAGCTGTGACTGAAAAATGGGAGGAGTACGGCGCTTTGTTCAGACATCTTCCGCAGGACGGGCAGGAACCCGGAGTGCCGGAACTGTATCTGGATGAAGCTGTGTTAAATATTCCGGAATTTCAGAAAGAACCGCTGAGGTTCCTGCGGCAGCAGATGAAGAGAGAGCAGACGATCCATTTTCTGACGATGCTGCATGCTTCTTCCAGTACGCCGGAAAATTCCGCGCTGGCTGCTTATCTGATCACCAGATGGCTTTTGGAACCGGAGCAGGAATACGCTGCCGAAATGGATTCTTTCTTCGGATGGAACAACAGGACAGACGAGGAGAGAAACTTTTCGATCGAGCAGGAGATCCGGGACCTGGTCTCCATCTGGAGATACAATTATAAAAAGTGCAGGAATACGGTAAAGGCTGACTGGGCTGTGTTCGAAGAGGCGTATGGCCACGTGATCGCAGACAACGTGGTGCCCGAAGATCTGCAGGATTTTGCCGATATATTCGAGAACAGCGATTTTATCGAGGATCCGATCAGTATACTCAGGGATATGGACAGAGAGGAGATCGAAAAGTTCGTCGATTTCTGCGGAGCCCTCAACGGGATGGATGAACACGACGCAGCTGTGTTTGCGGAAGCTGCCATAACGTGGCTGGAGAATCCGTCCAACGACGGCGCGCGTCAGCTTATGGACAGGATCGGCGGATGGAAGGCAGCCGGCGCTTCGGGAGAGATCTCCGCGCTCAGGGATTTCTTCGAGAAATCCGCTGTCTCCTGGAGATTCAACTACGGCGGTCTTCGCAGCAATGCGGTATTTAACCGCAGGAACTATCTCCGTCAGCTTTCCGAACACAAGGGAGAGAACAGAACTGAGAGCGCGAGACAGGAGCTGAGATCCTTCGACAGGATCATGGAGGACGAACACTTTATGAGTCATCCTGTCAGCTACCTGCGCGGAATGAGCCAGCTGCAGTGCGAGAGGTTTCTTCTGTTCCTGGCAGCGGCGTCAGGTATGGATCCGGAAAGCGCTCTGCGCTTTGCGGTTATCTTTAAAAACGCGATTTTTTATCCCAATGACGGGCTCAGAAAGAGAGTCGACAAGATCCTGGGAAGGCGAAGCCGCGATGACAGGCAGAGAACTGGATATATCGAAGAGCTTCTCAGAGGCTCAGTTAACGAGTCCGGATTAAACGCCCAAAAGCGCACAGATGTGGAAAAGAACTGGAGTGCCTACGCGAAGGTATTCGACGACAGGCGGGAGAAGCAGAAGAAAAATCACTGGGAACTCAATGAACTTAATGTCAGGAAACTGTTCCGCTACTGTACGACCGGGAAGGAGAGCGCGAGCACGGTAAGACCTGAAGATGAGGGGACTGTCGTGGTCAGACTTCTGGGAGACGAGGAGCCGGTCAATATCAGCTTCAAAGACGTCGCTCTCAGTTCCGAAAGGATCTACGGCGATCAGGTGGGAGAGATCCTGCGCTTTATGCTCGGGCAGCTTGAGATGTTCCATCTTCGCGGGGAGAACAGGAGCCAGCGCACTTATCCGGTGACATATCCCGTTGACAGGATCCGTGAACGAAGAGATGCATACGGTGAGAGGATACAGTGGACTGATTCGGAGTCAACTGTATGTCAGCTTCTTTATCTTGCAGTCGGAGCAGAACTTCTTCCTCCGATCCACCAGTCAGTGAATGACCGGAACGGAGAAGTGACGCTGATCCTCAAACTCGATGAGGCCGGCGCTGACAAAATAGAGACGATACTCCGAAGTATTTAGATCTCAGAGAACTGTTCCAAAAACTGCGCTGATCAATATAATATATAAATTTATTAAACTTTTATATTTACACTTCGAAACAACAAAAATATAATAGAAAAGTGAGATTCCCAAAGGGAATTGTAATAATCTTACGGGTACAGGAGGTTTGAAAAACATGTCTGGTAAAGATCCGGAACTGTCACGACTTGGAGAAGCACTCAGCGGTGCGAGATCTGCATACGCAGAAGCAAAAAAAATCACAGATGAGGCCAAGGCGCGACTGAATGAAACTGGCAGCAGGATCCAGACCTTTAATGCGAAGATCACCGAGCTGAAGAAAGGAATCGACTCCGAATATAATGCAATGAGAAGCGAACGTGCCGGCGGCGACAGAGATGCTGCTGATGAGCACCGCTCGATGGCTCAGTCAATGCAGGAGAAACTTACTGAGATCTACGAATCCAAGAAATCCTGCTTCGGAGAACTTGATGAAGCGCGGGCAGCGTTCAACAAAGCTCTTGATACCCAGAAGATCCTCAGGGATAAGGTTCAGGAAGCCTGGGACGGATTTAACGCAAGGCTTGAGTACCTGAAAGAGGAAAATGCCAAGGAACAGGCTAAGTGGAAAGAGAAGCCCTGCAAGATCTGCGGCGTGCCGATCCGCTACAATACGGAGTGGAAGCACATACCGAACCTTTGTAAGGATTGTTTTGACAAGGATAAGGAAAACTGGGAAGACCGCAAGTGCGCCAAGTGCGGCAAGACTTTCAGGATCAATAAGGGCTGGGAGCATATTCCTACGATCTGCGGCGACTGCAGAAAGATCGTAAAAGCTGAGAAGGCAGCCAAGATGCAGGTGGAAAAGGAAGCCGCCGAAGAGAGTGCCAGAGCCGCACGCGAGGAGAGAGAGGCAGCAGCTTCCGCTCTCGTAGACGTCGCCAACGAGGCAGTCGGTGAGATCGCTCCTCCTGAGGAGAACTGAGTGACCCGGATAAGAGCGGCACAAAAGAAGTAGTGTAAAGAGGAATTGCGGTGGCAGAGTCGGTCTGACATGGGAATTCCTCTTTTTTAAAAGCTGGAAAAGGGATATGGACCGGCCTTAAAGCCGGAGATTCGGAGGTATCGGAGGATGTCCGAAATATTTGAAGTCACGATCAGAAGCGGGGAGACTCTCAAAGGCTGGCACTGGCCTGCAAAAGACCCTGTGACGAATCTTACGATCATTACCGGGATGAATGAATACGCGAAGCGATATGAACCGTTCGCGGAGTGGATGAACGCGCAGCACGTCAACATCTGGTGTCTTGACGCGTTCGGACAGGGACTGAACGCGCCGTCTGAAGATATGCAGGAGAGATGGCCGGAAGGCGCCTTTGACAAGACTGTGAAGGCGATCATGCAGATGGTGAAGCTTGCGTCCTCCAATGGTCTTCCCACCTTCCTCATGGGACATTCCATGGGCTCTTTTATGGTGCAGTCATTTCTTGAAAAGTATCCCTGCAGCACGAGCGGGGTTATCCTTTGCGGATCCAACGGCGGCCAGGCAGGGCTGATGAAGACGGGGTATACGCTTGCAAGGAGCATCGTGCGGGATCACAACTGGTATCAGAGCAATCCCACGCTGCAGAATATGGGAATGGGAAGCTTTTCCAAAGCTGTGAAGGATCGGGAAACAGATTACGACTGGCTCTCATACAATAAAGAAAATGTTCAGGCTTATATTAACGACCCCTGGTGCGGGCATGAGAACACCGGCGGCTTCTGGAAAGAGTTCCTCAAGGGGCTGTCAAGAATCTGGGATAAGGACGAGATGAGCAAGATATCCCGGAGAGAAAAGATATACATTATTTCAGGACAGGACGATCCGGTAGGCCGCATGGGAAAGGGGCCGGTATGGCTCTGGAGAAAATACAGAAGCCTCGGACTCACCGGCGCGACGCTCAAGCTCTATCCGAATATGAGGCATGAGATCTTAAATGAGACCGGAAAAGAGTGTGTCTACAAAGATATCCTCAGTTTCGTCCAGCCCGGATACAGATAGAATAGACAAATAGAATATAACCGGTTTGTATATTTTGACCAAAACCACCCGATTACTTCCTTTCTTTTAGTGGATTCCCACGTCTTACAATTTGCGCTTTTCAATGTTAATATTAGCGTGTTGTAAATGATGTGCGAAATATCGCTCAGTAGCTAAGGAGGCAGAATGGGTGGTTTTTTTGGCGCCGCGCTGCGCGAGGATGTCGTCTTTGATCTGTTTTACGGTACAGACTATCATTCACACCTTGGAACAAGGCGCGCCGGTATGGCGGTATATGATTCGGAAAAAGGGTTTGACAGGGCGATCCACAATATCGAGAGCTCGAACTTCAGGCCCAAGTTTGAAAAAGATCTGGTAAAGATGAAGGGAAATCTCGGCATCGGGTGCATCAGCGATTTTGAGCCTCAGCCGCTGATCGTCCGCTCCCATCACGGGACCTATGCCATCACTACAGTAGGCAGGATCAATAATATACGGGAATTGACGGATATGCTGTTTGGCGGCACACACTCTCATTTCCTGGAAATGAGCGGCGGCGATATAAATCCCACTGAGATGGTCGCTTCCCTGATCAACCAGAAAAAAGATATCATTGAGGGAATACAGTACGCGCAGGACATGATCGAGGGCTCCATGACATTCCTGATCATGACGCCCAAAGGAATCTATGCATCCAGAGACAAATGGGGCAGAACTCCCTGTGTGATCGGAAAGAAGGACATAGGATACTGTGTGTGCTTTGAGAGCTTTTCCTTCCTCAATCTGGGATATACGACGGAGAAGGAACTCGGTCCCGGCGAAGTTGTCTTTATCGAACCGGAAGGATATGAAGTAAAGATACCGGCCCGCAGGGAGATGAGGATCTGCAGCTTTTTGTGGATCTATTACGGTTTCCCTGCATCCTCCTACGAGGGACTCAATGTAGAGGATATGAGGTACGGCTGCGGACGCAAACTTGCGGAAAGAGACTTAAAGCGCGGTAATATTCATCCTGACTGTGTCGCGGGTGTGCCGGATTCCGGAGTTGCCCACGCTATAGGATACGCGAACAGGTCAAAAGTCCCCTACTCGAGACCGTTTGTCAAATATACGCCCACATGGCCCAGATCCTTTATGCCGACTCATCAGAGCAGAAGAGACCTGATCGCCAAGATGAAACTGATCCCGATCCACGAACTGATCGCCGGCAAGAAACTGCTTCTGATCGACGATTCCATAGTCCGCGGCACACAGCTAAGGGAGACCACTGAGTATCTGTACAGCAGCGGTGCGAGTGAAGTACATATAAGACCCGCGTGCCCGCCCCTTGTGTTCGGATGTAAGTATCTTAATTTCTCCCGGTCCGACTCGGAGAGTGAACTGATCACGCGAAGAAAGATTGAGATGCTCGAAGGAACATCCAATTTCACGGAGGAGATACTTGAGAAGTATACGGATCCCGATTCGGATCAGTATCACGCGATGCTTGAAGAGATCAGGAAAGAACTGAATTTTACATCCCTTCATTACCATCGTCTCGACGACATGATCGAAGCGATCGATCTTGCTCCCTGCAAACTCTGCACATACTGCTGGAACGGCAGGGAATAAGCATGTATCAAAAAAGGTTACCACATTTTGTGGTAACCCTTTTTCGTTCACAGCGTTTTAAAGCGATCATCTCTTCTTCATAGGGACATAT
>CAMKAA010000005.1 GCA_946410365.1 uncultured Lachnospiraceae bacterium
GCGGGATCAAGAAACTGTAAGATCGTGGACGGAAAGATCATGCCCGCTCTCACCAGTATCGACGGTATGGGTGAAAAAGCCGCGGACGCGGTGGTAGAGGCAGCAAAAGACGGCCCTTTCATTTCCAGAGACGATTTCTATAACAGGACTAAGGTGCCGAAAACAGTGGTTGAGAAAATGAATGCCATGGGGCTTCTGGGAGATCTGCCCGAGAGCAATCAGATCTCTCTGTTTGATATTTTGAACTGACGGAGGTAAATATGCGAGGTGCAAAGGACCCCCAAAGGGGAAACGAGAGAAACTATATCCCAAATGATGAGATCGACAGGGAGGAAAAAGCTGATATCAGGCAGCAGAAGAAAGGCAATGCTTTCAGTGTCCTTCTCGGAGGGCTTGTCGTCATTTCCCTGATCGCGTTCATCTTTGTCCTGCTTGACAGCGGGATCCTTTCCGGCGGCGTCACGCAGACGGTTTACGGAACACCCCAGCTGACCCAGGAGGAAAAGAAAGCCGCAGAGGAGGAAGCCCGGCTGGCCGAGGAGGAAGCCAAACAGAAAAAGAAGGATGAGGAAGCTGCCGCTAGGGCTGAGGAAGAAGCTGCCAGAAAGGCCGAGAAAGAGGAATCTGAGAGGCAGGCTGAGGAAGAAGCTGCCAGAAAAGCTGAGGAAGAAGCAGAGAGAAGAGCGGAAGAAAAGGAAGAGGAAGCGGAGCGCAAAAAAGCGCTGGAGGAAGAACAGGAAGTTCTTGCCCGAGATTTCATCCTTGCGGAAAGCAATATCCGCTATTATTCTGAGGAGTCGCTGAACAGACTGACCGACAGGGAGGTCCTTTTTGCCCTGAATGAAATCTATGCCAGGAAGGGAAGAATCTTTACCGGAGAGGAGTTCCGAAGATATTTCGAGAGCAAAGACTGGTATAAAGGAACGATTCCCGCCGAAGAATTTGACGCCAATCAGAACGAACGGTTTAATGAGTACGAAAAGGCCAATATCAATGCACTTGTCAAAATAGCGCAGGAGAGAGGGATCCGATGACCGGATAAAGCGATGCAGCAGAGAACCTGAAGGGACAGTAAACTTCAGGTTCTCTTTATTTTGCAAAAAAAGCAAAAACATACTTGACATATTAGATTGTGCAAAATATAATTGAATAAAACACAAGGAAATAATATAGATTTATAATAAAGGAGAAATGATATGGGAATTTACGATTATGTGATCAAGAACGGAAAGGGTGAAGATGTGCCTATGAGCGATTATAAGGGAAAGGTACTTCTGATCGTCAATACAGCTACAGGATGCGGTTTCACACCTCATTATGAACCGCTGGAGAAGATGTATGAGAAATATCACGACAGAGGATTCGAGATCATCGACATACCTTGCAATCAGTTCGCGGGACAGGCTCCTGAGACTGACGAAGAGATCCACCAGTTCTGCACACTTAAATACAACACACAGTTTCCTCAGATGAAGAAGTCTGAAGTGAACGGAGAGAATGAGCTTCCTCTCTACACTTATCTTAAGAGCCAGCAGGGATTCAAGGGGTTCGGTTTCGGCCCCGCAGCTCTTGCAATGAGCGCGCTGCTTAAAAAGATCGATAAGGATTACAAGAACAATCCGAACATCAAGTGGAACTTCACAAAATTTGCGGTTGACCGCGACGGCAATGTAGTCGCAAGATTTGAGCCCACTGAAGATATGAAGAAAGTAGACAAATTTGTGGAAGGTCTGCTGTAATTAAAGGGGCAGAAATCTGTAAAAATATAAAAAAGTGCTTGCGTGACCATTTATCTTCTGATATAGTAATAAATGCGTCAGGTAAGCGCATATGGCTCGTTGGTCAAGGGGTCAAGACGCCGCCCTCTCACGGCGGAATCATGGGTTCGATTCCCGTACGAGCTACTGGCTGTCAGAGTATTCTGGCAGCTTTTTTAGTGAAAAAATCCGGAAAGATACGATTTTTGGGAAATGACTTGCATTTTTACAAAAAATGTGATAACTTTCATATGTTGAATATGGTACAGTTAGAAAGTGGGCTTGCAAGTCCACTTTTTTGATGTCCTGAAGGAGATTGAATGACCGGACCACGGTCAAGGAGGAGTATGGCCAATAAGATATCAGGCAGAGCAAGGATTGAAAATGAGGCTGAGAAGCTGACCGAACCTGTCGCTTTAAAACATGGCGTCCGTATTTATGATGTGGAGTATATTAAGGAAGGCCCCGACTATTATCTCAATATTTATATCGATAAGGATGGGGGAGTCTCCATACTGGATTGTGAAGCTGTGAGCAGAGAGCTTTCCGATAAACTCGATGAGGCGGATCTTATAAGCGATGCCTATACGCTTGTTGTTTCAAGCCCCGGGCTTGGAAGAACACTCACGAAGGACAGACATCTGCAAAACAGTCTCGGCGAGAAGGTGGAAGGCAAACTCTTTAAGGCTGATCCGAACATCGGCGGGAAGGAATTCGAGGGTATCCTCACTGCATGGGATGCTGCGACGATCACCGTAGAGATCGATACTGTACCGAACTCCGGTGGGAGAAAGAAAAAAAGCAAAGAGATTCAGAGCGGCGAGGCGGACTCTCCACGCGCCCTCGTGATCCCGAGAAAAGATATCGCTGTACTCAGATTATATCTGGATATCTGAAAGAAAGCCGCAGACCGGGGATGGCTGCGCACTCAGGAAGAATAGTAAGACTGGTTCCGGAAAAGGAGACAAGATGAACACAGAACTTAAAGAGGCAATTGAGGCGCTTGAAAAAGAAAAGAATATTATGCGCGAGACTCTGTTTGAGGCAATTGAAAATGCGCTCTTAACTGCCTGCAAGAGCAATTTTGGCAGAGTGGACAATATCAAGGCGTGGGTAGACCGCGACACATTCGAGTACTACTGCACCGCAGAGAAAGAGGTCGTGGAGACAAAGGATGATGTGGAGGACAAACTCACACAGATCGCGCTGGAAGACGCGGTAAAGTTCAACCCCGCTGTCAGGCCCGGCGATAAAGTGGAAGTGAAGATCAACAGCCAGTCATTTGGCAGGATCGCCACACAGATCGCCAAGAACGTGATCCTTCAGAAGATCCGGGAAGAAGAGCGCAGCGCTATCTATGATTATTATATCAAGATGCAGAAGAACATCGTGACTGGCATTGTGCAGCGTATTAACGGCGGCAATATCAGCGTAAATCTCGGAAGAGCGGAGGGCCTTCTCAATGAAAAAGAGACAGTGCCCGGCGAGCACTTAAAGCCCACAGACAGGATCAAGGTGTATATCATTGATGTCCGCACCACGAACCGCGGTCCCAGGATCCTTGTAAGCCGCACACACCCGGAACTTGTCAAAAAATTGTTCGAGCAGGAAGTCGCCGAGATCCAGGATAAGGTCGTAGAGATCAAGAGCATCGCCAGAGAGGCGGGAAGCCGCACCAAGATCGCTGTGTATTCCAACGATCCCAAGGTTGACGCCGTCGGAGCCTGTGTCGGTGTGAACGGCATCCGCGTCAACAATATCGTAGACGAACTTCGCGGTGAGAAGATCGATATCATCAACTGGGATGAGAACCCCGGCAATCTGATCCAGAACGCCCTTTCTCCTGCCAAGATCGTCGCTGTATTCGCTGATCCGGAGGAGAAGACTGCAAAGGTGGTTGTCCCTGATTATCAGCTTTCTCTGGCTATCGGACGCGAAGGACAGAACGCACGTCTCGCAGCCAAACTTACCGGCTATAAGATCGATATCAAGAGCGAGACGCAGGCCAAGGATGCTCCCGGATTCCGCTATGAGGATTACGAGGACGAGTACTACGAAGACGACGAATACGATGAAGAGTATCAGGAAGGCGAGGAATACTCCGAGGACGCTGAATATTCTGACGGAGAGTATTCTGACGAAGAAGAGACGGCCTATGAGTCTGACGGCGCAGATGAGAGCACCGGGGAGAATGAGACCGAAGAGTGATTGCTGATCCGGAGCAGGAGGTAAA
Source organism: uncultured Lachnospiraceae bacterium (assembly GCA_946410365.1). The sequence goes on from CAMKAA010000005.1 coordinate 3,991, forward strand.
ATGCTGGGGAAGATTCCGATGCGCAGATGTACAGGCTGCGGAGAAATGAAGGAGAAGAAAAGTCTGATCCGGATCGTCCGTACACCTGAGGGGGATATAAAACTGGACAGGACAGGGAAGACAAACGGCAGAGGGGCTTATCTCTGTGATGATCCCGCCTGCTTACGCATAGCGCAGAAGAAGAGGTCTCTTCAGAGATCACTGGGAACAGCGATTCCGGATGAGATCTTTGACGAGCTTGCCGGCAGATGGGAGGTGTCATCAGATGGATAGACTGCTGTCACTTCTTGGGATCGCCCAGAAGGCAGGAAAAGTCGTCAGCGGCGGTTTTCTGTGTGAAAAGTCGATAAAGGCAAAACAGGCCAGGCTGGTGATCCTGGCGGGAGACGCACAGAAAAACACTGTTAGTACGATCAGTAATAAATGTACTTTTTATAATATACCGTTTGGCTTTTACGGAACAAAAGAAACGCTTGGCCGCGCCATTGGCAAAGAGGAACGCTCCTGCGTTGCTGTGACGGACCAGGGGCTTGCAGATAGTATTTATAAGCTGCTAAGCAGCGGGAAGAAAGAGGAGTAAATGGCGACAGAGAATACAGGTGCAAATGAGAACAAAAAAGCAGGGGAGGCGGCCAGAAAGCCCAGACCGGCTGACGGCAAGACTCCTGTAAAAAAGAAAAAGATCATTATCGTGACGGGAAACAGCAGTAAGAGCCGTCAGAGTTCCGGACAGCGGAGCGCCTACTCAAGCGGATCTTACTCCAGCGGAGCAGCAGGATCCTTTACCTCCGGTACTTCCGGAAGCGGAAGGAAGCCCAGACCGGCCGGACAGGGCGGCCCCCGCAGAGATCAGTCCGCAGGAAAGCAGAGAACAGAAGCAAAGCCTGTGCCGCACAAGATCATACGTCCGAGCGTAAAACCCACACAGATGGAAGTGGACTACCATAAGCCCGAACAGGCTGTAAGGCAGCCTAAGAAGGTACAGGAACCGGTTCCCGCAGCAGAGGAGATCAAGATCACAACTGCAGCGCCGGAAGTGCCCGCAGTGGAGCCTGTTATTACAGCAGCTGCTCCTGAGGTAGAGAAGAAGCCCGTGGAAGCAGCAGCTGCGGAGGAGATCAGACAGCCTGTTGAAGAGCCCGCAGAAAAGCCTGCTGAAAAACCTGTACAGGCTTCAGAGCCTGTAGAAATCAAGAAAGAGCAGCCTGAGATCAAGGCTGTTTCTGAGAGTGCGCCTGAAGAAGCAGCCAAAGAAGTGCAGGCGGAAGAAGTCCCTGCAAGAAGTGCGCAGATAAGGACAGCCGAAGAGACAGATAACAGACAAAGAGCAGGACAGCGCGACCGCGACAACAGAGGAGCTTCCCAGAGGGACAGAAGTGCCCAGGGTCAGAACGGCCCCAGGAGAGACAACCGCGGCGGTGAGCAGAGCGGTTCAAGAAGAGATAATCGCGGCAGCGAACAGGGCGGTTTCCGCAGAGATAATCGAAGCGGCGATCAGAGTGGTTTCCGCAGAGATAATCGAAGCGGTGATCAGGGCGGCACAAGAAGAGACAATCGCGGCGGTGATCAGAGCGGCGCAAGAAGAGATAATCGCGGCGGTGAGCAGAGCGGATTTGGCGGACGCAGTGCAAGACCCGGACAGGGCCCTCGCGGCGCAGCAGCTCCGGCAGCCGGCCGTCAGGGTACAAGGCCCGGCATGACGGAAGGCGGACGCCGCAGAACATCAGGCAGAGCCGGCGAAGGTGAGACCTTCGGCAGAGAAGCTGAGAAGCACAGAGATGACAATAAGAGAAAGATGAACCAGGAGCGCGATAAGCGTTCTAAGAAGGATTTCATCTATAATGAGGATGAAACTCACAGAAGAAGCGGCAACAAGGCCGGAAAGTTCATTCGTCCTGAGAAAAAGGTGGAAGCTGCTGTCGAGGAGCAGATCAAGACGATCACTATACCTGAGAAGCTCACGATCAGAGAACTGGCTGAAGCGATGCACATGAATCCTTCTGAGATCATCAAGAAGCTGTTCCTGGCAGGTCAGATCATGACACCCAACAGCGAAGTGGAGTATGATGAGGCGGAGAAGATCGCGCTTGATTACGACATTCTCTGCGAGAAGGAACAGAAAGTCGATGTCATCGAGGAACTGCTTCGCGAAGAAGAGGACTCCGAAGAAGATATGGTATCCAGACCTCCGGTAATCTGTGTCATGGGTCATGTAGATCACGGAAAGACTTCACTGCTCGACGCGATCAGAGAGACAAATGTGACAAGGGGCGAAGCCGGCGGAATCACACAGGCGATCGGCGCATATACGATCTCCCTGAACGGAAGGAGCATCACATTCCTCGATACACCCGGACATGAAGCGTTTACGGCAATGCGTATGCGCGGCGCGAATTCGACTGATATTGCAGTACTGGTCGTAGCCGCTGACGATGGCGTTATGCCGCAGACCATTGAGGCGATCAACCATGCCAAGGCTGCGGGCGTAGAGATCATTGTCGCAGTCAATAAGATCGACAAGCCCGGTGCGAATGTTGAGCGCGTCAAGCAGGAAATGACGGAATACGAGCTGGTTCCCACAGATTGGGGCGGAAGTACAGAGTTTGTCCCTGTGTCTGCAAAGACTGGTGAGGGCATCGAAGATCTGCTTGAGACGATCCTTCTCACAGCTGATATCCTGGAACTTAAGGCTAATCCTAACAGAAAAGCAAGAGGCCTTGTACTTGAGGCCAAGCTCGATAAGGGAAGAGGTCCCGTGGCCAATGTGCTCATCCAGAAGGGCACACTGCACATCGGTGATTTCATTTCTGCAGGCGCAAGCTCAGGTAAGGTTCGCGCGATGATCGACGACAAGGGCAGAAGGATCAAGGAAGCTACTCCTTCACAGCCTGTTGAGATCCTGGGACTTTCTGATGTCCCCGGCGCGGGCGAAGTCATTATTGCCCACGAGACCAATGATGAAGCAAGGGCTTATGCAGAGACATATAAGAACCAGCATAAGGAAGAACTCATCGAGGACACCAAGATGCGCATGAATCTGGATGATCTGTTCAACCAGATGAAGGAAGGCAACCTCAAGGAGTTCAACCTGATCATCAAGGCTGACGTGCAGGGCTCCGTTGAAGCGCTCAAGCAGAGCCTTCTCAAGCTCTCCAATGAGGAAGTCGTGGTTAAAGTCATTCACGGCGGCGTAGGTGCGATCACCGAATCCGACGTGACTCTCGCTTCCGCTTCCAACGCGGTCATTATCGGATTTAATGTCCGTCCTGACGCAACAGCTAAGGCTATGGCTGAACACGAAGGCGTAGATATCAGACTATACAAAGTTATTTATCAGGCGATCGACGCAGTGGAGGCAGCCCTTAAGGGCATGCTCGCACCTATATACGAGGAGCGCGTCATCGGTCATGTGGAAGTCAGACAGATCTTCAAGGCGTCTGCAGTCGGAAATATCGCAGGCTCTTATGTGCTTGACGGCGTGATCCGCAGAGGCTGCAAGTGCAGGATCACAAGAGCAGGCGAGCAGATCTATGAAGGTGACCTTGCATCCCTCAAGAGATTTAAGGACGATGTCAAGGAAGTCAAGGCCGGTTACGAGTGCGGCCTTGTGTTTGACGGATTTGACAAGATGCAGGTATTTGATATTGTCGAAGCCTATGATTTGGTAGAGGTACCCAGAACATGAGAAAAAACAGCGTAAAGAACCGCAGGATCAATGACGAAGTGCAGAGAGCGCTGGCGGGCATTGTCCGCGAAGTCAAAGATCCGCGGATCAGCCCGCTGACCAGCGTTACAGGTACGGAGGTGGCTCCGGACCTTAAGACCTGCAGAGTGTATGTGAGCGTGTATGGGGATGAAAAAGCCGGTGAGAAGACTATGGAAGGCCTTAAAAGCGCAGCGGGCTTTATCCGCAGTGAACTGGCCAGAAAAGTCAACCTCCGCAATACCCCTCAGCTCACGTTTGTACTGGACGATTCAATTGCTTACGGCGTAGCCATGTCACACCGTATTGACGAAGTGACAGCGGCTGACCGCGAGGCAGAGCTGGCCAGAGGCGAAGAGACAGACGAAAGTACACAGGAACAATGAATTTACCGGAATTAGTAAAGAACTGTAAGAGGATAGGGATCAGCGGGCATGAAAATCCTGACGGAGACTGCGCAGGATCCTGCTGCGGCATTGCCCTGTATCTTAGAAAGATACTTCCGGATGCTGAGGTGGATATTTACCTTGAGCCGATGCAGGAATGCCTTAAAAGAAATATTCCCGGTTCCGATACGATCCTCCATGATGTGACCGGAAGTGAAGAAAAATATGATGCGTTCATTGTGCTGGACAGCACTCCTGAGAGGACCGGCGCGCCGGAGAAGCTCTACAGAGAGGCCGCTGTTAAGATCAACATTGACCACCATAGGACAAACCCGGGAGCAGCCGACGCGCACTGTTATATAGACGGACAGGCATCCAGCGCTTGCGAACTGGTCTATGACCTGATCGAGAAGGATCAGATCGATGCCGATATCGCCCGGGCTCTTTATGTGGGAATGGTTACCGATACGGGAGTATTCCAGTATTCCAATACGGCGGAATCCACGATGTGCGCAGCGGGCCATCTCATGAGGTATGGATTTGATCATTCCGCAGTGATCAGAGAGGTCTTCTTTGAGAGGACTTACCTGCAGGCGAAAGTTCTGGGCTATGCTCTGGCGAAATCCGAACTGGCTCTCGACGGAAAGTATATCTTTTGCTGTTTTGACAAAGAAATGCTGGAGAAGTTCGGCGCAGAGAGAAAAGATCTGGAAGGCATAAGCGCACAGCTTCTGCTGACAGAAGGGGTGGACTGCTCAGTATTCTTCCATGAGTCCGAGCCGGGCATATGGCGTGCGAGTATGAGGTCCGTTCAGACTACTGATGTATCAAGGGCGGCGTCCCTGTTCGGAGGGGGCGGGCATATTCATGCAGCCGGATGTACGATCAGAACAGAGATCGGAGCGGCTATGAAAGCCGTTAAGGATGAGATTGAAGGTCAGCTCAGGAACGCCGGAGTTATCTGACCGAAGCGGGAAAGGAACAGAACCTCCATGTTTCATGGAATGATGACTATTTATAAAGAAGCGGGATATACCTCAAGCGACGTGGTGGCACGGCTCAGAGGAATACTGCATATGAAAAAGATCGGCCATACAGGAACGCTTGATCCGGATGCGGAGGGAGTGCTTCCTGTATGTTTGGGTAATGGGACCAAACTCTGCGAACTGATCGCGGACCGGGACAAGGAGTACATCGCCGTTATGCGCCTGGGCGTCACAACGGACACGCAGGATATGAGCGGTGAAGTGCTGAAGAAGATCTCCGATGAGGAAGTAGCCCGGGCAGTGACCTGTGAAATGATCAGGGAGGCTTCCGCCGCGTTTACAGGGGAGATCAGTCAGATCCCTCCTATGTACTCGGCTGTAAAGATCGGCGGCAAGAGGCTGTATCAGTACGCAAGGCAGGGGCAGACTGTAGAAAGAACTGCCAGGAAAGTGACGATCCACGAACTGGAGATCACTTCCGTTGAGCTTCCTCTTGTGACTATGAGGGTGCGCTGTTCCAAGGGGACCTATATCCGCACTCTCTGTCAGGATATAGGAGAAAGCCTGGGTACCGGAGCGGCCATGGAGCACCTTCTCAGGACCAGAGTGGGGCAGTTCAGGCTGGAAGAAGCTATAAAGCTTGATGATGCAGAGGCGATCATGAAATCCTCCGATCCCGGCAGGATAAATGACTATATCCTTCCGGTAGACAGCTTTTTTGAACAGGCGATTCAGACTAAAGTGAGGGATGAGGGGTTGAGGTATCTGCTTAACGGGAATACACTTAAGAGAGAACTCACGGACCTTCCCAGGACCGCGAAAGCGGGAGAAGTCAGAATGTACGACCAAAGCGGGAAGTTTTATGCTCTTTACAGATATGATCCGGTGAGGGATGAGCTTAAAAATGTCAGGATGTTCCTGTCCTGACCGGTGAACGGAAAGGATCTTCGGATGCAGATAATCAGCGGAACAACACAGTTCAAGATCCCGGATGGGACGGCAGTAGCAATCGGAAAGTTCGACGGTCTTCATCTCGGACACAGGAAACTGCTGGATGTGATCCTTCGCCAGAAAGAAGACGGACTAAAGGCTGCGGTATTCACTTTTGATCCCTCTCCCGAGGTATTCTTTGGTATGAATCCCGCGAGAGAGTTGTCCACGAATAAGGAAAAGAGGGAACTGTTCAGGGAGATCGGTATCGATATACTGGTCGAATTTCCGTTCAACAAGGATACAGCGGCGATCTCTCCGGAGGATTTTGTCATAGATATCCTTGTGAACAGGATGAACGCGAAATATGTAGCGGCCGGCACGGATCTGTCTTTTGGCGCAAAGGGACAGGGAAACTTTGCCATGTTGTCCTCACTTGCGAGGCATCTTGGATTTGAGACCTGTAAGATCGACAAAATAGAGAGAAACGGCAAAGTCATAAGCTCTACGCTGATAAGAGGCCTGGTGGAAGAGGGGAACATGGAGGAAGCTGCCGCCTGCCTGGGAGCGCCCTATAAGATCACCGGCAAAATAGTGCACGGCAAAGCGCTGGGCAGAAGGATCGGTATCCCGACGCTTAACCAGACGCCTCCTTCAGATAAGCTGCTGCCTCCTTTCGGAGTCTATTACTCGGAAGTCAAGACCGATGGCGGCATTTACAAAGGTATTACGAACATCGGGATCAAACCTACCGTGACAAACGAAAAACGTGTTACCGTGGAAACATCTCTCTATGATTTTTCCGGCGACCTCTACGGGGAGACCGCAGAGGTAAGTCTTTTGACATTCAGAAGACCCGAGATGCGCTTTTCGGGCATCGCGGAACTTAAAAAAACAATGGAGAAGGATATCAGAGCCGGAGAGATCTACCACGGACTGAGGCAGATCGACTGAATTTAAATCAGTTTCCGACACAACGAAAATTGTGTTTACATAAAGAGAAGTTTGTGGTAAAATGCCATTTGTTTAACGACTACCGACACTTAGGCTGAAGCTGCTCCGGCGCGGCCCCGGTGTACGGCGGATCACATTAAGAAAAGGAGAAATACTATGATTACCAAAGAGAAAAAGACAGCTGTTATCCAGGAGTTCGCAAGATTTGAAGGCGATACGGGTTCACCGGAAGTTCAGATCGCTATCCTGACCGCAAGGATCAAAGAGCTCACTGAGCACATGAAGGCGAACAAGAAGGACTTCCACAGCGCAAGAGGCCTTCAGAAGATGGTCGGTAAGCGCAGAGCGCTTCTTGACTACCTCAAGAGAACTGATCTGGAAGGTTATCGTGAACTGATCAGAAAGCTCGGAATCAGAAAGTAATTCATAGGGAATTGAGAGACGGCTCTGACCGAGGATCGGTTGCTGCCGTCTCTTTCTCGTCATGGAAAATGATGAGAGAAGGACGAAGAGAAGAAAGAGACGTAAAGAAGAAAAAAGGAGAGAGTATGTACAAAACTTATTCCATGGATCTTGCCGGAAGAACGCTCAGCGTTGATATCGGCAGGGTCGGCAAGCAGGCAGGCGGATGCGCATTCATTCATTACGGAGATACTACACTTTTATGTACCGCAACTGCGTCTGCGGCACCCAGAGATGGAATTGATTTCTTCCCGCTCAGCGTTGAGTACAGCGAGAAGTATTATGCAGTCGGCAAGATGCCCGGCGGATTTAACAAGAGAGAAGGCAAGCCCAGCGAGAACGCGATCCTTACAAGCCGCGTCATCGACAGACCTATGAGGCCTCTTTTCCCTAAGGATATGAGAAATGATGTCACGCTTGAGTGCATGGTCATGAGTGTTGATCCTCAGTGCAGACCCGAGATGCTTGCAATGATCGGCGCTTCTCTGGCAACAACAATTTCCGATATCCCCTTTGACGGCCCTTGCGCAGCGACCCAGATCGGTCTTGTGGACGGCGAAGTGATCATCAATCCCAGCCAGGAGCAGTGGGACTTCGGCGATCTGTGCCTGACTGTTGCTTCTACCGCTGACAAGGTCATCATGATCGAAGCCGGCGCAAACGAGATCCCTGAAGAGGATATGATCCGCTATATTTACATGGCGGACGAGCAGAACAAGAAGATCATCGAATGGATCAACCAGATCGCTGCTGAGTGCGGCAAGGCCAAGAGAGAATATGTAAGCTGCGCGATCCCGGAAGAGATGTTCGCGGCTATCCGTGAGATCGTTCCTCCGGCAGAGATGGAAGTGGCCGTATTTACGGATGACAAGCAGACACGCGAAGGTAATGTCGCAGCTGTCACAGAGAAGCTCAGAGAAGCTTTTGCAGAGAAGGAAGAGTGGCTGGCGATCCTTGACGAGGCAGTATACCAGTACGAGAAGAAGACAGTCCGCAAAATGATCCTCAAGGACCACAAGCGTCCCGATGGCCGCGAACTGAACCAGATCCGCCCTCTCTTTGCGGAAGTCGATCTGATCCCCAGAGTACATGGTTCCGCTATGTTTACCCGCGGACAGACACAGATCTGCAATGTCGTTACTCTTGCTCCTCTCTCCGAGGCACAGAGAGTTGAGGGACTTGACCCCAACATCACAGAGAAGAGATACGTTCATCAGTACAATTTCCCGGCTTACTCCGTTGGTGAGACCAGAGTCTCCAGAGGCCCCGGACGCAGAGAGATCGGACACGGCGCTCTTGCAGAGAGAGCTCTGATCCCGGTACTTCCTACTGTTGATAAGTTCCCTTACTCTATCCGTTCCGTATCCGAGACCTTTGAGTCCAACGGATCGACTTCTATGGCTTCTACTTGTGCTTCCTGTATGGCTCTTATGGCAGCAGGCGTTCCGATCACATCACAGGTTGCCGGTATCAGCTGCGGTCTTGTCACAGGCGACAAGGATGAGGATTTCGTACTGCTCACAGATATCCAGGGTCTTGAGGACTTCTTCGGCGATATGGACTTCAAGGTAACAGGAACCCACAAGGGCATCACAGCGATCCAGATGGACATCAAGATCCACGGCCTCACTAGAGCGATCGTGGAAGGCGCTATCGCAAGATGCAAAGAGGCGCGCGAGTTCATCATGAACGGTGTAATGAAGGAAGCTATCGCAGAGCCTCGTGAGACAGTTAACGAGTACGCTCCCAAGATCGACTATATGCAGATCGATCCCGAGAAGATCGGCGAAGTTGTCGGCCAGCGCGGAAAGACTATCAACGAGATCATCAAGCGCACCGGCGTACAGATCGATATCGAGGATGACGGCAGCGTTTCCATCTGCGGCAATGACGCCAAGGGCATGGAACTTGCCAAGAAATATATCAATACTATCGTTACTGAGTTCGAGGAAGGCCAGGTTCTTGACGGCACAGTCGTCAGCATCAAGGAATTCGGCGCGTTTGTCGAGTTTGCTCCCGGCAAGGAAGGCATGGTTCACATCTCCAAGATCGCGAACCGCCGCATCGAGCATGTCGAAGACGTCCTGACTCTCGGAGACAAGGTCACCGTAGTCTGCCTCGGCAAGGACAGAATGGGAAGACTGAGCTTCTCCATGAAAGACGTAAATAAGCAGAAAAAGAATAAGTAATAGGACTCATTACAACCCGGCGGGCCAGGGCATTTAAAAAATGCGCTGGCTTTGCCGGGTTCATTATGCGGTCATACGAAACAGACATAGAAGCAGGAGAGTAGATTATGTCAACAACAGCGCAGGAAATCGCACGCAGACGTACATTCGCGATCATTTCCCATCCTGATGCGGGTAAGACAACGCTTACAGAGAAGTTCCTTCTGTACGGAGGAGCGATCAATCTCGCGGGAAGTGTCAAAGGAAAGGCGACAGCCAGACATGCGGTATCTGACTGGATGGAGATTGAGAAACAAAGAGGAATCTCCGTGACCAGCTCGGTGCTGCAGTTCGAATATGACGGATGCTGCATCAACATTCTTGATACACCGGGACACCAGGATTTCTCTGAGGATACATACCGCACGCTCATGGCAGCGGATTCCGCAGTGATGGTCATCGACGGAGCCAAAGGCGTAGAGCCCCAGACAAAGAAGCTTTTCAAGGTCTGTACAATGCGCCATATCCCGATCTTTACTTTTATCAATAAGATGGACCGGGACGCCCTGGACACATTTGATCTTCTTGATGACATTGAGAAGAACCTGGGAATCGACACCTGCCCCATGAACTGGCCGATCGGTTCGGGAAAAGCCTTTAAGGGTGTATTCGACAGGGAGAAAGAAGAAGTGATCACCTATGCGGATACTCAGAAGGGCACCAGAGAGGGAACACAGACCAGGATCCCTATGGCAGACGAGGACAGTATACTCGCTGAGCTGGGCGAGGATGCCGCGGAGCAGCTGCGCGAGGAAGTGGAACTTTTAGACGGGGCAAGCGCTGATTTTGATCTGGATGAGGTAAGAGCGGGAAACCTGACGCCGGTATTTTTTGGCTCCGCGCTCAACAATTTCGGCGTTGAGATCTTCCTTCGCCATTTCCTTGAAATGGCTCCGGCGCCTTCGGCGAGAATGACGGACCAGGGACCGGTGGATCCCGTAGAAGACGCCTTCTCCGCCTTCGTATTCAAGATCCAGGCTAATATGAACAAAGCCCACAGGGACAGGATCGCCTTTATCCGCATATGCTCCGGAAAATATGATATCGGCATGGATGTCAGGCATGTGCAGAGCGGAAGAGTGCAGAGACTTTCCCAGCCGCAGCAGCTCATGGCCGACGACAGAAAGATTCTCAGCGAGGCCTATGCGGGAGATATCATAGGTGTCTTTGATCCCGGCCTGTATTCGATCGGCGATACTTTCTGCATGCCTAAGGCAGGATTCAGATATGAGGGAATCCCTACATTCGCCCCTGAACACTTCGCGAGGGTGCGCCAGGTGGACACCATGAAGAGAGATCAGTTCGTCAAGGGAATCAAGCAGATCGCCCAGGAAGGCGCGATCCAGATCTTCAGAGAACTTCACACAGGCATGGAGGAGATCATCTGCGGAGTTGTGGGTATGCTGCAGTTTGACGTTCTTCAGTTCAGGCTCAAGAGCGAATACAATGTGGACATTATCCTTGAACAGCTGCCGTATGAGCATATCCGCTGGGTCACGAAGTGCGACACGGATATCATGCGGATCACCGGCACGACAGATATGAAGAGAGTCGAGGACCTTAAAGGCAATCCTCTGCTCCTCTTTATCAATCCCTGGTCCGTTCAGATGGTTCTGGACAGGAACGAGGGACTGGAGCTTGCAGAATTTTCCCGGGGCTGACTATAGGCAAAGATTGCATAATCTGATAAAATATTATGATGTATATGCAAAATATACAGGTTAAGGGTTTTTTATTGAACGGGAGGCTTCTATGGCACAGGAAAAGAATACTGGTGAGAGATATAGTGATGCATTGGATATCGGCACAGTAAAGATCGCCGATGACGTGGTAGCTCTTATTGCTGCTTTTGCGGCGATGGAAGTGGAAGGCGTCTCCGGAATGGCAGGGGGGCTGGACATGAATGCGGTCAGCAGCGGCGGCATGAAAAGGCTCGGCAAGACTGTCAGGGTGGAAGTCAGCAAGGAAGGCGTGCAGGCCGATCTGGCTATAGATCTTGCCTACGGTTACAACATTCCCGAGACTTGCAGCAAGGTACAGGACAGAGTTAAGACCTCCATTGAGAATATGACCGGCCTTGAGGTCAAGGATGTCAATATTCGTGTCTCCGGTATCAAGATGAACGACTAATGATTGAAAGACGGGCGATATGAACAGGAAAAGTTTGAGAGAGCAGATCTTTAAACTGCTTTTCAGAACAGAATTTAATGATCCGGCAGAGATGGAAGAACAGGCGGAGTTCTTTTTTGACAGCGGTGATATGACCGTCACTGAAAAGGACAGGGAGTATATCACCGGAAAGTGCGGCAGGATCCTCGCGCATATAGAGGAGATCGACGGAGCTCTGAACGACAAACTCGAGGGATGGACGGTAAGCCGCCTTCCCAAGGTTGAGCTTGCGATCCTTCGTCTTGGCACATACGAGATCCTTTACGACGATTCGGTTCCCACAGGCGTTGCGATCAACGAGGCCGTGGAACTTGGCAAGAAGTTCGGAGAAGACGGGTCGGGCGCATTTATCAACGGTGTTCTGGCCGGCATTTCCGGTAAGGAGAGAAGTAAACGATCTTCTTCCGACCGGGAGGAAGGAACTTCCCGCTCCGGATCCGCTTCCGGAGGCAGCGTTTCAGAGCGCAAGGGAGAGACCTATATCACAAGGAGAATATGAGAAAGATATTTTCTGTATCGGAGATCAACCGGTATG
>CAMKAA010000006.1 GCA_946410365.1 uncultured Lachnospiraceae bacterium
TTCGTATTAGGCATTTAGAAATCCTCCTCGGAGTCTTCACTTGAAAAATCACCGTCATCCAGATCCAGGCCTTCTAAATCGATCCCCTCCAGGATATCTCCGTCGGAGGATTCGCGAGGTTCAGGCTCTACGTCCTCAAGTTCTCCCGCAGCATTGAACTCCTTGCTGCTGAAGCCGCCGCGCTCAAGCTGCGCCTGATCGGGGCTGCCGTAATCCTTGAAGTTGTTCTTCATCTCGAAGCGGTAGACAGAGGAATCACCGTAGTCGATATCCTCCTTGATCTCAACGACTTCGCCGTTTTCGTCAAGGACCTGAACGTCAAGCCCGAGGGCCTGCAGTTCTTTGAGCAGGACCTTGAAGGATTCCGGAATACCGGACTCGGGAATATTCTCACCCTTGATGATCGCTTCATAGGTCTTCACACGTCCTACGACATCATCCGACTTGATAGTCAGGATCTCCTGCAGTGTATAAGCCGCGCCGTACGCCTCCAGTGCCCATACTTCCATCTCACCGAAACGCTGGCCGCCGAACTGGGCTTTGCCGCCCAGAGGCTGCTGGGTAACGAGGGAGTAAGGACCCGTGGAACGGGCGTGGATCTTATCGTCTACCAGATGATGGAGCTTCAGGTAATGCATGTGGCCGATGGTGACAGGGTTGTCAAACATCTCGCCGGTGCGTCCGTCTCTGAGCCAGACCTTGCCGTCTCTGGAGATCGGAACACCCTTCCACAGTTCTCTGTGAGCACGGTTGTCATAGAGGAACTTCATAGTCTCAGGACTTACCGAATCTTTATATTTTGCCTCGAACTCGTCCCATTCCGTGTTGACGTAATCGTTCGCGAGATCAAGAGCATCCATGATGTCATCCTGAGTCGCGCCGTCGAAGTTCGGAGTTGCTACATTAAATCCAAGCGCTTCCGCAGCAAGGGAAAGGTGGATCTCCAGGATCTGTCCGATGTTCATACGGGAAGGCACGCCCAGAGGGTTCAGCACGATATCCAGCGGACGTCCGTTGGGAAGATAAGGCATATCTTCAATAGGAAGCACTCTGGAAACGACACCCTTGTTTCCGTGACGGCCTGCCATCTTATCACCGACGGAGATCTTTCTCTTCTGCGCGATATAGATGCGGACTGCCTTGTTGACGCCGGGGCTGAGCTCGTCGCCGTTCTCCCTCTCGAATACCTTGGTATCGACAATGATGCCGTACTCGCCGTGAGGGACCTTGAGGGAAGTGTCGCGGACTTCTCTGGCCTTCTCGCCGAAGATCGCGCGCAGCAGCTTCTCCTCTGCTGTCAGCTCAGTCTCTCCCTTGGGGGTTACCTTGCCGACAAGGATATCACCTGCGCGGACTTCCGCGCCGATGCGGATGATTCCCATCTCATCCAGATCTTTGAGAGCCTCCTCGCCTACGCCGGGGACATCTCTTGTGATCTCTTCCGCGCCGAGCTTGGTATCTCTGGCTTCGCAGTCATACTCCTCGATGTGGACAGAGGTATATACATCGTCTCTTACAAGGCGCTCGCTCAGAAGAACAGCGTCCTCGTAGTTATAACCTTCCCATGTCATGAAGCCGATCAGCGGGTTCTTGCCCAGCGCAAGTTCGCCGTTGCAGGTGGAAGGACCGTCAGCGATGATCTGGCCTTCTCTTACTCTCTCGCCCGTGAAGACGATGGGCTTCTGGTTGTAGCAGTTGCTCTGGTTGGAACGCTCAAACTTGGAAAGATGGATCTCTTCCTTCGTGCCGTCGTCGTAAGCCATCTTAATGGTGGTCGCGTCGACAAATTCAACAACACCGGACTTAGGGCAGATCACGCAGACACCTGAGTCGCGCGCAGCCTTAGCCTCCATACCGGTACCGACTGCAGGTGCTTCTGTAGTCAGAAGCGGAACTGCCTGTCTCTGCATGTTGGATCCCATCAGAGCGCGGTTCGCGTCGTCGTTCTGAAGGAAAGGAACCAGAGACGTAGCCACGGAGAACACCATTCTGGGGGAGACATCCATGTATTCAAAGACTGTCTTTCTATAGGAAGAAGTCTCTGTTCTGAAACGTCCGGATACATTGTTTTCGACAAAGTATCCGTTCTCGTCCAGAGGCGTGCTCGCCTGCGCGACATGGTAATTATCCTCTTCATCCGCTGTCATATAGACAACTTCGTCAGTAACTCTCGGATTAGCGGGATCGGTGCGGTCCACCTTTCTGTAAGGTGCTTCAATAAAGCCATACTCGTTGATACGCGCATAGCTTGCCAGAGAGTTGATCAGTCCGATGTTGGGACCTTCAGGCGTCTCGATCGGGCACATTCTTCCGTAATGTGTATAGTGAACGTCTCGGACTTCGAATCCGGCACGGTCTCTTGACAGACCGCCGGGACCCAGAGCGGACAGACGTCTCTTGTGAGTGAGCTCGCCGAGAGGATTGTTCTGGTCCATGAACTGGGACAGCTGGGAAGAACCGAAGAATTCCTTAACTGCCGCCTGGACGGGCTTGATGTTGATCAGGCCCTGAGGAGAGATCTCCTCGGAGTTGTCATGGGTAGTCATTCTCTCGCGGACAACTCTTTCCATTCTGGAGAGACCGATGCGATACTGGTTCTGAAGAAGCTCACCGACACTGCGGATCCTTCTGTTGCCCAGATGGTCGATATCGTCGTTGTTGCCGATGCCGTATTCCAGATGCATATTGTAGTTGATGGAAGCAAGGATGTCTTCCTTCGTAATATGCTTCGGGATCAGCTCGTGAACACTCTTTCTGAGAGCATCCGCAAGTGCCTCCGGATCATCATTGTCCTGATACTGCAGAAGGATCTCTCTGAGTGCGGGATAGTAAACAAGCTCTGTGATGCCGAGTTCCTCAGGATCGCAGTCCACATAGTGCGTGATGTCGACCATGAGGTTGCTGAGAACCTTGACGTTTCTGTCCTCCGCACGGACCCATACATAGGGAACTGCAGAGTTCTGGATCTCATCGGCCATCTCCCTGGAGATCTCTTCTCCGGCTGTTCCGAGAATGTCGCCGTTTGCCTCATCCACAACGTCCTCCGCAAGGATGAAGCCCTTGATGCGGTTCCTGAAAGCAAGCTTCTTATTGAACTTATATCTGCCGACCTTCGCCAGATCATATCTGCGGGGATCGAAGAACATCGCGTTGATCAGGCTGTCCGCGCTCTCAACGGAAAGCGGCTCGCCGGGGCGGATCTTCTTATAGAGTTCAAGAAGGCCGCTCTCATAGTTGTTGGAGATATCCTTGATAAAGCTTGCGCGGATCTTGGGCTCATCTCCGAAGAGGTCGAGGATCTCCTCGTCAGTGCCGATTCCGAGCGCTCTGATGAGGACCGTCACAGGAACCTTCCTTGTGCGATCCACTCTCACATAAAAGACATCGTTGGCGTCCGTCTCATACTCCAGCCATGCGCCTCTGTTGGGAATGACTGTGCAGGAGAAAAGCTTCTTGCCGAATTTATCTTTATCAATACCGTAGTAGATACCCGGGGAACGAACAAGCTGGCTGACGATGACACGCTCAGCGCCGTTGATCACAAAGGTGCCCGTATCCGTCATCAGGGGCAGATCGCCCATGAAGATCTCCTGGTCCTTGAATTCCTTATCATTCTCCTTGTCGAAAAGGCGCACAGTAACCATAAGAGGTGCCGCATACGTGGCGTCTCTTTCCTTGCACTTCTCAATGGAATACTTGACCTTGTCTTCGCAGAGCTTGTAGCTCACGAAAGAAAGGCTCAGCCTTCCACTGAAATCCTCGATCGGAGAGATGTCATCAAAGACCTCCTGCAGACCCTTCTCAAGAAACCACTTGTATGAATCCGTCTGCACTTCGATCAGGTTGGGCATGGGCAGCACTTCCTTCTGGCGCTGATAGCTCATGCGCATGCTCTTGCCTTCCCCTATAGGATGTATCCTGTATTTTTCCATCTGGTTCACCCCGTATTGTATTGAATCTATATAAAAAATGTGTCTGCGCATGCCAGCCGCTTTTCTACGCCCGAAATCTATTTTCGGGCAGCACAAAATCTAGGCATGCGAAAAAGATGCGAATAATATTCTATCATCGCATTGTCCAGCAGTCAATAATTATTTTTTAAAGTTTTGTAAACGAAGTATTAATTTCCGTTCTCCTGTTTGTAACTGTCTGCTTATGGATATGAAATCCGGCCGCCCTTGCGGACAGCCGGATCATAGAGTTCATTGTTAGAAATAAGAGTCAATTACTTAATAGTAACGGTTGCTCCAACTTCCTCAAGCTTAGCCTTGATAGCCTCAGCCTCATCCTTGGCAACTGCTTCCTTGATTACCTTGGGAGCGCCCTCAACAGCTTCCTTAGCTTCCTTCAGGCCAAGGCCGGTGATCTCACGGACAACCTTGATAACCTTGATCTTCTGAG
The DNA here is from genome assembly GCA_946410365.1 of uncultured Lachnospiraceae bacterium. The sequence goes on from CAMKAA010000006.1 coordinate 4,402, forward strand.
CGCCGAAGCTTGTCAGCTCGACATCAAACTCAGTCTTCTCTTCAACTGCCTCAGCGGGGCCGGCTGCTACTACTGCAACACCTGCAGCTGCGGATACGCCGAATTCCTCTTCACAAGCCTTAACCAGCTCATTAAGTTCCATAACAGTAAGCTCTTTGATCGCATCGATGATCTCAGCATTTGTTAACTTTGCCATTGTATTTACCTCCATGTAAATTAGTTTGAAATAAAACTTCTAAAATAAGAATACTTTGCAGAAGTATTATGCCTCTGCGGGAGCCTCTGCAGGAGCTGCCTCTCCATCCTTCTCCGCGATCTGCTTGATAACGCGTGCGAAACTGGAGATCGGAGCCTGCCAGCTGCCGAACAGTCTGCCCAGAAGAACTTCTCTGGACGGGATCTTCGCGACCTCACCGAGTGCTGCGGGATCCACCACCTTGCCTTCTACAACACCGCCCTTGATCTCGAGCTTGTCAGCCTTCTTGGCGAACTCGCAGAGAATACGTGCGGGAGCTGTAGCATCGTCCTTAGAAACTGCCAGTGCGCTGGGACCGTTCAGAAGATCGGAAAGACCTTCGCAATCTGTGCCCTTGAACGCGAAGTTCATCATGGTGTTCTTATAAACCTTATAAGTGACACCAGCCTCGCGGAGCTGTTTGCGGAGCTCTGTATCCTGCTGAACTGTCAGACCTCTGTGGTCAACCAGTACCACAGACTGTGCGCCGTCGATCGCTGCGGAAATCTCCTTGACGACCGGCTGTTTCAATTCAACCTTTGCCATTTTGTTACCTCCTTATAGATTTTGGAGCCGAAACGAAGAAAAACCCGTCTTCGCGAAGACGGGTGAAAATTCATATCCACATTAAGCACGCAGCGGCGCGCCTTATGCGTTTCCACATCCTCGGCAGGCAGATCACTCTTTACGCCTTGCGGCACCTGCTGTCTTCGGCTTGGCTTATAACCTTTCGAATCTTATCATTAACCTTTTCATTTGTCAAGAGCCGTATTTATATTTTGACAGTTATTCTTCTGTAAAATATCCGTCTTCATCGATAGCGACTCCCGGAGAGACGCTGCTCATCTCATCGAGCACTCTCTGCTTCTCGCTCCCCTCCATCGTACTCACGCCCCGATACTGCAGCATCGGAATAAACTGAAGCGCGCTGATGGAAGGATCCGCCGTGTTCACGGTAACTCTGAGCACACCGGTATCCCGCGCAGCCGCGCCAAAAAAGTAATTGCCCAGACTGTAGAACACAGGGACGCCGTCCACATACTCAATGTTCTGCAGGACATGAGGATGGGATCCTACAACGAGATCCGCGCCGGCCTCCACCAGTTCCTCAGCCTTAGTGGTCTGACTCCAGTCGGCGGAAGGCATTTTCTCCGTTCCCCAATGAGCATATACTATGCAAAGATCTGCCTTCTCCTTCGCCTCGCGGATCTTGTCACACAGCCAGGAAGTATCCAGCATACGGAACACGCCGGGGCTGTCCTCTCCCGCTTCTCTGGTGTCCGGGTTCTCATATCTCTCGATCTCCGTCGCGTTGAGAATAGCGATCGTCGTCCCGTTTGCAATACAGTATGCGGTTCGGGACGCGTCATCGATGTTCCGGCCTGCGCCGATGTATGGAATCCCCTGCTCATCAAGAGCGTCAAAAGTATCCATTGCACCCTGCTCGCCGTAATCGTAGACATGATTGTTGGCGAGAGCCGCTATATCTGTTCCCATCTCTCCCAGCCACTGCGCCGTCCATGGCGGGCAGCGGAAAGTAAAAGTCTTGCCGGGAGTAGGCGTTCCCCTGTCAGTGTATGGAAACTCGTTGTTGACCACCAGAAAATCCGCTCCGGTGAGTGTGTCCCAGGTCGCATCGTCGAAACACGCCCTGATTCCATCCGAATAGGCGATGGAACTCCAGGGGTTCTGCCCCGTCTCAAATATGATGTCCCCCACAAACACAATTGAAATCTCCTGATCCGATTCCGGCTGTTCTCCGGGCGTCACCCATTTTCCGTCCTCCCGGGTCAATGCTTTACCCGAAGAAGAGATGATCGCAGAAGCGCCCTCCGGATCCAAAGCTCTTCTGCGGAATTCCCGTTCGATCGGCTCCGCTTCCCTGAGCACTTCCTCAGCTGCTGCCCGCATCCAGTTTTCCTGTCCGCTGAGGTCTTCTGCCAAGACAGGCAGCGGCATGCACCAGGCCGGAACTGCGGCCGCGATAAGGGCTGCCAAAATATATGCCTTAGTTCTACTGTTTCCGAACACGACTTTCCTCCTGCTCAGATTGGGGATGATCCCCCATAGGTAAGAAAAGGAGTTCCGCCGGGGAACTCCTTTCCAATACATGACTTAATAACGGTTTGCGATCACCTTCACGCCGGGGCCCATGCTGGTCGCGATGGAGATGCTCTTGAGGTACTGACCCTTAACTGCAGCGGGTTTCGCTTTCACGATAGCCGCCATCAGAGCGTCATAGTTCTCCATGAGCTGTTCCTTTGTAAAGGAAGCCTTGCCGATCGGGCAGTGGATGATGTTGGACTTGTCCAGTCTGTACTCGATCTTACCTGCCTTGATGTCCTTGACTGCCTTAGCGACATCCATGGTAACTGTGCCAGCCTTGGGGTTGGGCATCAGACCCTTAGGACCAAGGATACGGCCGAGACGGCCGACAACGCTCATCATGTCAGGTGTTGCGACTACTACGTCAAAATCCAGCCAGCCTTCATTCTGGATTCTGGGAAGGAGCTCCTGGCCGCCTACGAAATCAGCGCCTGCTTCCTGTGCCTCGTCGAGCTTAGCGCCCTTGGCGAATACCAGAACTCTGACCTTCTTGCCGATACCTGCGGGAAGTACTACCGCGCCGCGGATCTGCTGGTCGGCGTGACGGCCGTCGCAGCTTGTGCGGATGTGGATCTCGACAGTCTCATCAAACTTCGCTGCTGCAGTTTCCTTTGCAAGAGCGATAGCCTCTTCGGGCTCATATAATTTAGTGCGGTCTACCTTCTTGGCAACTTCCGCATATCTCTTTCCATGCTTCATCTTCTATTCCTCCTGTGTGTAGCTCAGTCCTGGACTGTGATTCCCATGCTTCTGGCTGTTCCGGCGATCATGCTCATAGCGGCTTCAAGGGAAGCAGCGTTGAGATCAGGCATCTTAAGTTCTGCGATCTCTTTGATCTGATCCTTGGTGACAGAGCCGACTTTCTGCTTGTTCGGAACACCGGATGCCTTCTGCAGGCCTGCTGCCTTCTTAAGAAGAACAGGTGCCGGCGGAGTCTTGGTGATGAAACTGAAAGATCTGTCAGAGTAGACAGTGATAACGACAGGGATGATCAGATCACCCATGTCAGCGGTCTTGGCGTTGAACTGCTTGGTGAATTCCATGATGTTAACACCGTGCTGTCCAAGAGCAGGACCTACCGGCGGAGCAGGAGTTGCCTTGCCGGCCTTAATCTGCAATTTGATGTAACCAGTTACTTTCTTAGCCATTGTTTCCTCCTTTGTGGTACTGTGCGCAGCGTCTTCGCTGCTCCCACTGTTTGTGACGGCATTGCCGTCAGTGTCTATATATCAGACGGGCGCGGCCCGCCTCATATAACATTATAGTAGATTCTCTCCGCGTCAGCTCATTTTCCTGACTTCCGCGAAGCTGATCTCAACGGGGATCTCACTTCCAAACATCTCCACCTTGATCGTGGTCGTCTGCTTGCCCAGATCGATCTTCTGAACCTGTCCGACGGTATCCTTCCAGATTCCCGCCACGACTGTAACAGAATCTCCGACTTCGAAGTCCACAGTGATGCTGCCGGTCTGAATGCCCAGACTCTTCATCTCCGCCTCGGTCAGCGGCACCGGTTTGCTTCCCGGTCCCACGAATCCCGTCACTCCGCGGGTATTGCGTACAACATACCATGTGTCGTCGTTCATGATCATATTGACAAGAACATAGCCGGGGAACATCTTCTTGGATACGGTCTTGCGAGTGCCGTTTCTGACCTCGACTGCATCCTGCATGGGAACCCTGACCTCGAAGATCTGGTTCTCAAGGTGACGGTTCTCGATCGTCTTCTCAATATTGATCTTCACCTTGTTCTCATATCCGGAATACGTATGGGCCACATACCAGAGAGCCTCGTCCGTGATCGCGCTCTCATCAAGCTGCGACTCTTCACCGCCGGACTCCTGTGCCTCTAAAGATGCCCTTACAGCGGCCTCATCCGCCGCGTCTGTATTGGCCTCTCCCTGCTTCAGGACCCTCTCGGCCTCCGCCTTCTCGATATCAGCAGCCTTCTTGGTAAAATCAGGCCTTCTGATCTCGCGGACACCCGGAAGCACGCCCGCTTTTACACGGACACCGCCGCTGCGGTGCTCTGAATTTTTCTCTGCCATCGATTTACCTCATCTGTCAGTTCGCTTTAAACGTTGTAAGCCACTCGATCAGATTCTGTGCGCCGAAATCAATGACCGCAATCAGAAGCGCGGTAACAACGGTAACGCACAGTACCGCGATCAGCTGTTTCACAAGCGTATCCCGATCCGGCCATATGATCTTCTTGAATTCAGCCTTTACACCCTTCCAGAAGGTGCTGAGTTTGGACTGCTTGGCCGTACTGTCGTTTTTGCTCATTTGACCTTACCCCTTATTACTTTGTTTCCTTATGAGTAGTGTGTCTCTTGCAGAATCTGCAGTATTTCTTGGTCTCGATTCTCTCAGGATGAGCCTTCTTGTCCTTAGTAGTATTGTAGTTGCGCTGCTTGCACTCTGTGCAGGATAATGTAATTCTTGTACGCATAACGTGTCACCTCCGCGTGGATTTTCATTACTATCAGGCCTTTTTTAGTGCATAAAAAAAAGACCTGTTACAATCTCGAATATTAAAGTAACATACTTATTCTCTGTAGTCAATAGTAATTTAACAGATGCAGCCCGTCAGTATTGAGGGCTGCATCCTTAAATCACATATGTTGATTCCAGGCCGTTTTCAGGGGAGTCACTTTCCAAGTTCCTCTGCTGCCGCGTCCAGGGAAGCTCTGATCACCTTGTCCATGTCAAAATACTTGTACAGGCCAAGTCTTCCGCCAAACAGGACATTCTTCTTCTCCAGTGCAAGTGCGTGATACTTTTCATACACCGCGTTGTTCTGATCGTTGTTGACGGGATAATAAGGCTCCATGCCTTTCTCCCACGTCGCGGGATACTCTCTGGTGATGATCGTGCCCTTGACCGGCTCTCCGGTCTCGGAATCTTTCCCGAACTCGAAGAACTTGTGCTCGATGATCCTTGTGAAGGGAACTTCTCTCTCGGTGTAGTTTACAACCGCATTGCCCTGGAAGTTGTCGACCTCAGGGAGCTCCTCGCTCTCAAATCTGAGGGAACGGTACTCCAGCGGGCCGAAGCAGTCATCAAAGAACTCGTCGATCATGCCTGTGTAGAGGACCTTGCTGAACGTGCTGCCGTTCATCTCAAATACTGTGCCCTCTCCGCTCTGTGCGGGAACTTCCTTCACTGCCTTCTTGAAATCAACGCCCAGCTCTACGGGAATGCCTTCCAGAAGCTTCTCGACGATTCCTGTATAACCGCCCTTCGGAATGCCCTGATAGGGATCGTTGAAGTAGTTGTTGTCAAACGTGAAGCGGAAAGGCAGCCTCTTGATAATGAAAGAAGGAAGCTCTTTGCAGTCCCTGCCCCACTGCTTCTCCGTATATCCCTTGATCAGCTTGGTATAGACATCTCTGCCCGCCAGGGAGAGTGCCTGCTCTTCAAGGTTGGAAGGATTCTCGACAGCCGCCTCGCGCCTCTGCTTCTCAATGATCTCCATCGCCTGAGCAGGGGTCTGAATGTTCCACATCTTGCTGAATGTGTTCATATTAAAAGGAAGGTTATAGAGCTCATCCTTATAACGTGCCACCGGACAGTTTATGTAATTGTTGAACTCCGCGAAGTTCTGGACATACTTCCAGACTTCCTTGTCGGAAGTGTGAAAGATGTGTGCGCCATAGCGGTGCACGTTGATCCCGTTCTTCTTCTCCGTGTAGATATTACCGGCGATATGATCCCTGCGGTCGATCACATAGCACTTCTTCCCGGCCTTTTTCATTTCATGAGCGAAAACCGCTCCGTACAACCCTGCTCCAACGATCAGATAATCAAACTGCATATTCACCTCTAATTGTAAAAAATAGTCAGATCTTAGTCTTCCTTTTCTTCCAGGTACTCCGGAATATGTGTGTAATCCTCCATGATGTCAAGGACCCTCTTTCTTCCGGCCTTGTTGAGTTTCCAATACCTTTCCATCACTCGGCGCGTAGCGATCTGGGAGGACAGCGAGTTTCCTTCCTCCAAAGGCGTGAAATCCAACGGATTGAGGGACAGAGCCTCACAGATCCGTATGACTGTGCTGTAAGCCATACCGTCGACGCCCCTCTCCAATGCCGTGATCAACGTACTGTACGGAATGTTCATCACGACGGCAAACTGTCGGATACTCTTATATCTTGATAGAATGACTCCTTTCAGGATTTCTGCCTTCTTCTTACTGTCCATTTCTGAAACCTCCCTTTCATGTTAAAACTATCTAGCCTTAGTCTCAGACTCCTGCCCCGGTCCGGATTTCTGTCTGTGCCGGGTTAGTCATATAAAAAATGGTATTTCAACAATTAAATATTATACCATTTAAGCCATCAATTTTACAGTGAAAACAATGTTTTGTTCCTTATACGCCGCGCTGATCTGCCCGCCGTTTGCTGCCGCGATCGCGCGCGCCGCGCTAAGGCCGATCCCGTAACCGCCTTTTTTCTGTGTCCTGGCTTCATCTCTTCTGTAAAAGCGGTCGAACAGGCGCTCCGGATTCTGTTCACAGTCGTCGGGAGAAACTGTATTTTGCTCACGGAGGATCACGAAACTGCCTTCCGCAGATGCGGTCACCGATATCTCACCGCCCTCAGGCGTATACTTGACCGCATTGTCCAGCAGGATCCCGATCAGCTGTCCCACGCTGTCGCGGTTCGCTTTCACTGTGATTTCCGGTGTTTCCACGCTAAGCGCAAGCCCCTTTTCACGGGCAGGCTCCTCAAAAGCGGCGGCTGTTTCCCCTATCAGCGCTCCGAGGTCAAAATCCTGCATCGGGAGATTCAGATCCGCCTCGTCCATTTTTGACAAGGTCAGCAGATTCTGCATGAGATCATTGAGTCTCACGGTCTGGGCTTTGATATTCCGCGTCCATTTACTCTCCCCGTTAAACAGTTCCAGCGCCTCCGTATTAGCCATAATAATAGCCAGCGGCGTCTTGAGCTCATGGCCGGCATTGGTAACAAACTGCTTCTGTCGCACGATGTTCTCGGCGATGGGCGCGATCGCTCTGCGCGAGAGGACGCTCACAAAGATAAACATCAGGATCCATGCAATGGCAGCAATGATCAGGGAGATCACAATGACTGAGAGGATCGATGAGATCTGGGATGAGACATCGACAAATGCCGCTGTCTTCCCGTCTTCGTTATCCTTCAGGAAATACATAAAATTCCCGATGATCCCCGACTGCCTTCCTCCGGCTATGACCTGCCTTCCGTATTCCTCCGCCTCTTCGTCTGTAACGGAATAAATACTGCCTGTGTCGGCGGACTCGATCCCGCCGTCAGCGTCATACAGGACCATAAAGTACCTGACAGCCATCACGTCGTCGGGAGACATCCTGCCCCCGTCAAACGGTTTCATGGGCTCTGTCCTGTCCCGCCGGTCCTGTTTCATCTTCCCGAAATCCGGGATCCCGCCGTTATTAGCGAGCATCTCGGCAGTATTCTTTTCCTTTGTATATACATCAAAGGAATAGATCCCGCTGATCGCGCAGATCACCACCAGCAGAAGGACAGAGATGGCCGTCATTGCTGTTTTGACAAATTTGATCTGCAGCGTTCTGACCATATTCTCTCCTGCTTAAAATGTAAGCGTGTAACCGATGTTTCTCTTCGCCGTGATCTTTACACCGGAGCCCACTGATGCGATCCGTTTCCTCAGATACGAAATATACACCCAGACAGCTCCTACATCGGCATCCGTGTCATATCCCCAGACCTTCTCAAGAAGGTCCTCGGAGGAGAGATAGATCCCGTGGTTAAGCATCAGGGTTTCCATCATCTGATACTCCACTTTGGGAAGTACTACCGCCCGGCTGCCGCAGCGAAGCTGAGAGCTTCCGCTGTCCAGGACCAGATCTCCGAATGTCCTTTCGTCCGGCTGATACTCTTCCCTGCGGCGGAGCATTGCCCTGATCCTTGCAAGCAGTTCGCCCATAGCGAAGGGTTTTACAAGATAGTCGTCCGCGCCCGCGTCCAGTCCTTCTATGCGGTCCTCGATCTGAGACCTTGCCGTCAGAAGAAGCACCGGCGTGCGGCACCCTTCCTTTCTGATCTGAGAGAGCACTTCCAGACCGCTCTTCCCCGGCATCATGACATCCAGGATGATCCCGTCATAATTTCCGGCGTGAATGTAGTCGAGCGCCTCGATCCCGTCATAAACAGCGTCCACCTGATATCTGTGATATTCCAGGATATCCGTAACGGCCTCGGACATGGCCTGCTCATCTTCCGCCAAAAGCAGTTTCATTCTCGTTCCTCTTTGGTAAAGCTTATCTGTCGATCCGATTCCGGCGGTCCAGTCCCTCAGTTCGTTCCGCCCTGTACCGCTGCCTCCGGGGCGTCCTCTACTTCCACTTCCGTGTAGGAGCCGTTCGGGGTCCATCCGAGTTTCCCGGCGATCACGGGATTATAGTACGCGTTTGCCGTATCGCGCATACGGTCGATGGAGATCTTGGAGATATCGCCTCTTTCCTCGTAATCATCGGCCTCCCAGTCTTCATTGTTGTACTCGTCCGCCTTGTCGATGCCGTAGATCATTACATCGTAAGCCATTTCTGCCGTGCGCTTACCCATCTCGTAGTAATCGATGCCGTAAGCGGCCAGCGCGCCGTCCCTGCACATGCTCTCTGTGGAGCCGAAGACCTTTGTTCCCTTTTCAAGAGAGATCCTCTTTACCGCGGCCATATTTCTCGAAAGCGCGTCATCATTGGGCAGATACAGTGTGCCGCACTCCTCGCACGCCTTCGTGACAGCACTCTCAAGCCCGCTGTCATCCCGGAAAGGATACTCTTTGTATTCCACACCGTCGTCATCGAGATAGCTCTTCATGAGCTTGACCTGAAAACCGGAGTTCATTTCTTCACTGCAATATACAATACCGATCGTATCTCCATCCGCCACATTTAACAGGAACTCTTCCTGGGACTTCATGGGAGGAAGGTCTGAAATTCCCGTGACATTCCCTCCGGGCTCGCCTACGCTGCTCACGCCCCCTGTGAGGAGGAAATCCGTGATGCCGGTTCCGATGATGGGGACCTCTTTCGTCGCGTTATAAGCGCGTTTGAGTGCCAGTGTGCCCCCTGCCAGAAGGAGATCGTCCTTATCCTGAAGGAAATGATCAATGATGATGTCGCATCCAAGTTCGGTACCATCCGCTACCTTGTAGTCGATCTCAACATCATCTCCCATAAGATCCTTGAGCTCATCCTGAAATCCCTGGGATGCGCTGTTTAGCGCATCATTGCCGGACTGCTGTATGATCCCGACATAATATTTGCCTTCTTCATGCACCGCGGGAGTATAGGTCTCCACCACTGCTTCTTCCGTAACAGCCTCAGCGGCGTTCTCCTCAGCCGCTTTCTTATCACCCTTTCCTCCGCACGCCGTCAGTGCGGCCATCACGCAGCACAGAATCGCTGCTGTCAGTTTCCTGTTCATGTAAATATCCTCGTTCTTCCCGTAATATTCATTATTATGTACTCCCTTTGCCGGATGCACATATAATCTCCACGATATTATACTCCACCCATCTTAGAAAAAGAAGCCGGATTTTCATATCAATATCCGGTTTGGAGCGCTTAAGCCCTTTATTTTCCTGTCCGCGGAGATTATATTAATATAATATCAACATTCAGGACAATGGATGCCGGATTTCCAAAGACCATGATCGGAAAGGCAGGACAAGCTAATGCAGGCCGGTTCAAGAAGGCAAAATATAATACAGATTCTCAGGAGCTCCAGCGGACCGGTATCCGCGGGCAGGCTCGCATCCATGTTCGGAGTCAGCAGGCAGATCATCGTGGGGGACATCGCGCTTCTTCGGGCTTCGGGCACAGATATCACTGCGACGCCGAGGGGATATATTCTGACCAGGACCAATGACGGGATCATCCGCAGGATCCCCTGCCGCCACAGACCGGAGGATATGAAGCAGGAGCTCCGGATCCTCGTTGACAACGGCTGTCTGGTCAGGGACGTCATTGTCGAGCACCCTATATACGGGCAGTTAGTAGGACAGCTTGATATTTCCTCCCGCCATGATGTCGATGAATTTATATCTCAGGTGTCACAGAGCGATGCCGCACCGCTCAGTGATCTCACCGGCGGGATCCATCTGCACACGATCATCTGTCCGGACGAAGAGACTTATGACAGGGTGCTGGAGCAGCTGAAAAAGCGCGGTTTCATTTTCGAAGATCACAGTTGAGACTTGGGGGGCAGGTATTGACAAAATACCTGCTTTCATTAATAATACACACAATGTGTCAAGACACCTGTCAACCTGTATGTTTACAGGTATAGAGGCAGAAAGGAAGAAAGCAAATATGAATGTAAAGGAATTTCTTAAGAGAAAAAACATCGTAGTTTCGGCTAAGCGTTACGGCATCGATGCTCTCGGGGCCATGGCTCAGGGTCTCTTCGCTTCTCTTTTGATCGGAACGATCCTAAATACGCTGGGAACTCAGCTGGGAATCCCCGCGCTCTCCGCCTGCGGCGGCTACGCCTCCGCCATGAGCGGCCC
>CAMKAA010000007.1 GCA_946410365.1 uncultured Lachnospiraceae bacterium
CTGTAAGCTACCTTCGGAGCCATGGTCTCGATCTCGACCTTGTACTCGTTCTTGAGCATGCTCTTGACAACTTCAAGCTGCATGTCGCCGATGCCGTACATAAGAGTCTGCTTGTTGGCAGCATCGTTCTCCATTCTGAATGTAGGATCTTCAGAAGAGATCTTGGCCATCGCCTGAGCGATCTTGTCGACGTCGTTCTTATTCTTAGCCTTATATCTGATGTAGGTATAAGGAGTTGAGATCTCAGTCTTGCCGTACTGGATCGGGACAGCCTTTGTTGAAAGGGAATCGCCTGTTTTCGCTTCGCCGAGCTTAGCTACTGCGCCGAGATCGCCTGCGTGAAGCTCGGGAACCTCGGTGGTCTTGTTGCCCTGCATGATGTAGAGCTTGCCGATTCTCATCTCTGTCTCGAGGTTTGTGTCATAGACAGTATCATCTGTCTTGAAGACGCCGGAGCGGATCTTGATCAGGGAATATCTTCCGATGAAAGGATCCACGATCGTCTTGAAGATATATGCGCTCTTGGGCTTGGAGAAGTCGAAGTTCGCCTCGAAGATCTCATTGGTCTTGAGGTTGATGCCGCTCACCTTGCGGTGCTCGGGGCTCGGCATATACTTAACGATATCATCCATCAGTGTGAATACGCCGCGGCAGATGGTGCTTGCGCCCATCTCTACGGGAACAATAGAGCCGTCAAGGACCTGGGATCTCACAGCAGACCTGATCTCTGCCTCTGAGAACACGTCGCCTTCAAAATAGCGCTCCATGAACTCTTCACTTGTCTCGGCGACTGTCTCCATCAGGGTGTCGCGATAGTTCTCAAGGTATTCCTGGCTGTAATCCGGCACTGCGCACTCTACAGCTTCCTTGCCCTTCCACTCATACGCCTTTTCAGCGATGACATTGACATATCCCGCAAACTTCTCATCCACACGGAAGGGGAAATTGAAGGGAGCGATCTTCTTGCCGTACATCTCGGAAAGCTGCTCTACCACTGAACGATAGGAGACATTGTCGATATCCATATCAGTAACAAAGAACATTCTGGGGATGTTGTACTTCTCGCACATATCCCATGCTCTCTCTGTGCCGACCTCGACGCCGGCCTTACCGGAAATAACAATGATTGCCGCGTCAGCAACACTGATCGCCTCTTCTACTTCACCTACGAAGTCAAAGTATCCGGGAGTGTCCAGAATATTGATCTTGCAGTCCTGCCACTCGACGGGGATGAGAGAAGTCTTGATGGAGAAACCTCTCTTCTGCTCTTCCTTGGTAAAATCGCTGACGGTGTTTCCGTCTTCGACTCTGCCTACTCTTGAAGTCAAGCCTGCCAGATAGCACATAGCTTCTGCCAGAGTTGTCTTTCCTGCACCGCCGTGACCCAGAAGAACGATATTTCTGATCTTATCGGTTGTATAAACTTTCATTTCCAGACCTCCACTATACCAATATTTAGATCATCTGCGGCCTCCATACTCGGGAGGCAACAAACAGTCTTATATATTCTAGCAATTCTTCATGCTGTTTACAAGAAGTATATCTGTAAGTTTTCACTTCCTCAGGTTTCAAATGATCATTGAATCCAATTGACTTTCTCGCTTTAAAGTAATATAGTATAAGCGCTGACTGGTCATGATCGGCTGCGGCGCCGGAACACTTGCCGCTGCGTCAAAACATCTGAGAACAGGATTATTGAAAAAAATGAGCGAAAATACTGTCAATAATAACAGAAACACATTTGGTTTTGTGGGGCTCGGTCTCATCGGCGGATCTATCGCGAGAGCCATCCGCAAGTATATCCCGGGCGCCAGGATCCTCGCGTTCACCCCTCATCCGGAGACCGTACAGGAAGCGGTCAGTGACGGCGTGGTCGATGAATATGTGCCCGCTGTCGGAGAAGGCTTCTCTGCCTGCGACGTGATCTTTCTCTGCGCGCCGGTGGAACATAACGCCTCCAACCTTCAGCTGCTTGGCCCCTGGATCAGGGAGGGGACGATCCTGACCGATGTGGGAAGCACCAAGGCCGACATTCACAGAGCAGTTCGGGCGGCAGGCCTTCAGAGGAATTTCATAGGCGGCCACCCCATGGCGGGCAGTGAGCGCATCGGCTACAGAAACTCCAAATCGGGCCTTCTTGAAAACGCCTACTATATCCTCACTCCCGAGCCTGAAGCCGCCAAGGAAGACATCGACTGGATGTTCTCTTTTGCCGGTACTATAAAGGCACTGCCTCTTGTCGTATCCCCGGAAAGACACGACTATGCCGTAGCGGCGATCAGCCATGTGCCCCATGTCATTTCGGCGAGTCTTGTAAATCTTGTCAAAGAGAGCGACGACACAAGCCAGTTCATGAAGACCATAGCCGCCGGCGGATTCAAGGACATCACCAGGATCTCCTCTTCCTCTCCCGTGATGTGGGAGCAGATCTGCATGACCAATACGGACAACATCCGTATCCTTCTGGACCGCTATATTGAAGATCTGCTGATATTCAGAAAATCCCTTGACTCCGGCGACAGCCGTTCCATCAATGAATTTTTTGACAGTGCCAGACAGTACCGCGAGAGCTTCGCCGATATCTCCAGCGGCCCGATCAACAGATCGTATATCCTGCACGTCGATATCGAAGACCGTCCCGGCGTCCTGGCTGAAGTCGTCATGTACCTTGCCATCGCGGGCATCAACATCAAGAATATCGGCATCACTCACAACCGCGAGTACCAGCAGGGTGTCCTGCGCGTCGAGTGCCACTCCTCGGACGGTCTGGCAAAAGCGCGCGAACTTCTGATGAACAGAAACTATTCAGTATATTAAACCGCAGGCGCCTTCAGCATTAGCGGTTCATGGGCAAACAGCGAGGCAGCAGTTATGAAAACGATCGAACAAAGAACATCCCCCCTCAGAGGTGAGGTCACTGTTCCGGGGGATAAATCCATCTCCCACCGCGCCGTCATGTTCGGTTCCATCGCGCGCGGAAACACTGAGATCTCCGGATTTCTGCCCGGCGCAGACTGTCTCTCTACTGTTGACTGCTTCCGAAAACTCGGCGTGGAGATCGACACAGATACTAAGACAGGCCGCGTCACAGTGCACGGTAAAGGAATGCGCGGACTTCGCCCCGATTCCGATCCCGCCGGTCTTTATACCGGAAACAGCGGGACTACCACCCGGATCATGTCCGGAATACTGGCTCCGCAGCCTTTCACTTCCGTGATCTCGGGAGACGCGTCCATATCCGTAAGACCGATGCGCAGGATCATTTTGCCCCTGTCCCTTATGGGCGCGTCCATTACGAGCATGAACGGAAATGACTGCGCTCCGCTCAGGATCGAGGGCCGCAGACTTCATGGGATCACCTACCACAGTCCGGTTGCTTCCGCCCAGGTCAAATCATCCATACTGTGTGCAGGCCTTTACGCGGACGGGATCACAGAAGTCATTGAGCCCTCTCTCTCGAGAGATCATACTGAAAGGATGCTCAGATCCTTTGGGGCTAAGATCGAATCGTTTGAAGACAGGGACGGATGGCATGCCCGTACTTATTCCTGTCCGGAGCTCAGCGCCCGCAGTATCGCTGTTCCGGGCGACATCTCTTCTGCCGCCTACTTCATCGCTGCGGCTTCCCTTGTCCCCGGCTCCGAGATCCTGATCCGGAATGTGGGGATCAATCCCACCAGAGCAGGGATCATCGATATCGCGGTCCGCATGGGCGCCGACATCACAATGCTGAATATCCGCAATGACGCTGAGCCCTCCGCAGATCTACTGGTAAGGCACGCACCTCTGCGCGGCGTCACATTCGGAGGTTCCGTGATCCCGACCCTGATCGACGAGATCCCGGTGATCGCAGTCATGGCTGCTGCCGCCGAAGGAACGACCTGTATCAGAGACGCAGCCGAGCTCAAAGTAAAGGAAACGGACAGAATCACAACCATCTCCGAAAATCTCAGGGCGATGGGATGCACCGTATTTCCAAATGAAGACGGACTGGTCATAGAAGGCTTCGGTGCGGAAAGCGGACCTGCCCTGAAAGGAGCCCTGATCCGCACCGGAGGTGATCACCGGATCGCCATGGCCTTTTCGGTCGCCGCTCTGATCGCGGACGGGCAGAGCACGATTGACGATGAACACTGCGTGGAGGTCAGTTATCCCGGATTTTACGATGACCTGAGGGCTCTCTGAAACTCTTTTTCACAGCGCAGCAGTTTAGCGGTAACGGGCGCCATCCGCTTATTCGCGGTTGGCGCCCGTTCTTACTTTCTTACTTTCAGTTCTTTTTTCTTTTTCGCCGGAGAATCCATGCTGCGCATGCCAGGGCAGCTGCAAAGATTACAGTCCACAATACCGGACTGCTTCCGTCGCCCGTTGCTGTTCCGGCCCGTGTCTTTCGTCTGACCGTCTGCGCTTTGTCTTTAAGATCACTATGTGCCCCGACCACTTTTTCGGCGTCTTTATCCGTCCCGGTCTCATACAGCGTCTCAAACACAACATATTCCCCGTCCCTGAGATCCGCGGAATTGAACCTGAATGCAGCAGATACTTCCCCGTTTCTCTTCTCAGCTGTAAACACAGTTTCCCCTGTGATCTCCCGTCCTCCGCTCATGGCAGGTTTTCCGGAAGATTTTTCCATCAGGACACCGGAAATCCGATATTTTGTCCCCGGCGTAAGATTTCTGTAAGTAACTGTATCGTTGATCTGTACAGTACCTTCAGAGGCGATCTCGCGGTCTCCGTCTGCAAGGTCTGCCGCGGATGTGCGGATCCACGGGAAGTCGATGCTCTGCGCTTCATCTTCCAGATTCTCGTGGACGAACACGTCCTTGCCGCAGGAACTCACTTTCTCAAACGCAGTGACGGACTTTCCCGCGATCTGTGAAGCGTCAAATTCAAACACCACAGTCACGCTCCCGTCCGGGCTCTCAGGTACAAACTCCTTTGAAACCGTCACCTGATTTCCGCCCGACAGCACGGGTAAACCTGTCTCTTTATCCACGAGGGTTCCCGTCACGGTGTATGTCTTGCCGGGGATCAGGTTGATATAGCTCACCTCATCCAGAATCCTGACCTCTTCGTCCGCGTTTGCGGTATGGCCTCCGGTATCGCTGTCCCGGGCTGTTGTTCTTCCGTCAGGGAAGTGGATCGTCTGCTCCTCATCTTCGAGATCCTCATGGGAGAACAAAAGGACCCTGGTCCCTTCTTCCGCATTGATGTATTCCATAGTCTCGAATATGACCGCGCTTCTGCCCCTTAGTTCATCGGAGTTGAGGGCAAAATATACATCCACACTTCCGTCTCTCTCTTTGGGCGTGAAGATCTGTTCCGGCTCTTCTCTGCCGTCCTCATCCACCATCACAGCATCGAGTTCCCGCGCTTTTTCTTCGCCGGAAGGTTTTTGCATCACTCTTCCGCGCACTGCGTATTCAGCTCCGGGTACAAGGTTCCTGTAAAAGATCCGGTCTCTTATGATCACTTTCCCGCCGGCCATCATTGTGTGTTCCTCTGTATCCGGGTCCACAGCCATGGTATGTCCTTCGGGAAGATATATTGTCTGTCCTTCATCTTCCGGATCCTTGTGCTGCGCGATAATAGATGTATCCAGGTACAGTTCTTCAAAAACAACAAGTTCGTTCCCGGCAAGCCGCGACGCATCGAAGTTAAAGAACAGCTCCTCTTCCCCTTCGGGGCTCTCAGGAATAAATGTCTTTTCCGCTGTCACTTCTCCGCCGTTTACTGTCAATGGCTCTCCCGTGGATCTCACCGCGAGTACGCCTTTCAGCGTATACTCTCTGCCCGGAAGAAGGTTCTCATAGGAGATCGTGTCCCTGATCTCCGCCTCTTCCCCTGCGGGCAGGATATGATCGCCCGCAGCCGGATTTATCGCCTCTGTTCCGATCCGCGGAAAGTAAACATGCTGCGACATGTCTTCAAGGTCCTCATGAACAGCCAGCTCCTTTCCCCCGCACTGCAAAGACTCATAGACAACTGCTGTTTTTCCGGCGAGTGTGCTGTCCCCGTAAAAAGTGAATACTATATCGACAGTACCGTCGATCGAGTCCGCAGTGAAGCTTTTCTCCGCGGTGATTTCATTGCCCCCGGCATCTCTCAGTGTCTTCCCGGTTTCCCGGTCCACAAGATGTCCCTTCATGACATATTGTCTGCCGATGACCAGGTCTTTGTACGATACGCTGTCCAGGATCGAGATCTCTCCTTCGGCAAAAGCATTCTTAGAACCGGTCGCCTGATCACAAGCCAGTGTTATGATTCCGGGCGGGACCGGAGTGTCCTCAACCACAAAACTGTCAGAAGTTTCCCTCTTACCCTGTATATCCACAAGTTCGGCATCCCCTGAACCGGAGATCTCCCTGATCTGTCCGATATACATTTTAAAGCCGTCAAAAGTGCCGTCATTAATATATCCCGGGGCAGCTTCTGTCTCCTCGATCGTGACGGTCCCAAGGGGAAGGATCACCTCTTCTCCCTTTTTATACAGCGTTCCGGAGACAAGATTTTCATCCCGCAGAGCCGCGGTATATCTGCCTTCGTCTGCCAATACTTTTATGACCCAGCTCGCGGCAGGTTCTGAGGGAAGTGAAGAGGCATCATAATATCCGTCATAATAATTGACCGTGAATTTCGTTCCTTCAAGGCTGTTGCACTTTCCCTCTTCTTCTCCTTTACATTTTTTCTCGATTATTAAATCTGCGGGAATAGATTTTAGCCCGTCATAAGCGGTGACCAGTGTTGTCTCGCCGGCAGAAGCAGTGAATTCATAGACCTCGTCAGACCTCTTGTAACCTTTCGGGGCGATACCTTCGATCATATAGTATGTTCCCGGACTCAGTTCGACAGTACCGGATGTGCCGTCCGCACCTGTGATCAGAGTGCCTCCCTTCACAAACCCGTCGCTTCCTCTGGCGAGTGCGGCTTCTCTGGATGTATAGATCCAGTAACGCGCGTCTTTAAATCCATAACAACTGTTTCCACCTGTAATGTCAGGATCAGAGGATACTTTTTTAACTTTAGCGCCGGGCAGGAGAGAAAAACACCCGAAGCCGAAATTCTGATGCCTGTACCCATAACTGGAGCGTCCGTTCTGCTCAGTGACATAGCCGTAATAGTCATTGGGAACGGGAAGATCCTCGATCGCGTTAACATATCTGTATACCAGGTCTCTCAATCTGCTGTTCGCGTCTGCAAATCCTTCTCCGGGATCGGACTGGGAATAGCCGAGCCTTGCGTAGATCTCAGACGCGGCGACATGAGTGACAATATTATTGAAGCCATAGTCAGAGGTGCCTGTTACCCTTTCGATCACATCTGATCCGGGACCACTCGGCCCGTAATAAAGAGCTTTAACAAACATAGGAGCTGAAACCTGATACACCTCTCCGGCATACACACCTTCCATCTCGCGTCCGTCCAAATGCGGATCCAGACAATAGGACCAGCCTACGCGTTTGTCCCCCAGATAGATGCCGTAGCAGAAAGTTGACCAGTCTTCCTCATCACCGCCTAAAAGCCCGTATTTCTTATACCAGTAGCGGTATCCTCCCCTGTGGGATACTTTGATCAGCCCCGTGACGTTTCTGATCCCGCCTCCGCCTTTCTTCCAATCCGGTTCCGGCACTGCCGTCAGCACAGCATTTCGGGCCTTTTTCTCAGAGACGTCTTTTTTCGGTTGAACTGCCGCCTCTCCGGAAGTATCCTTTCCAAATTCAATGTCAAAGATCATCCTGTCCCCTGCCATGACTGTCGCGGTATAGGCAAAAGCCTCTTTTCCGTCACTGAATCCGGTCTCCTCTTTACTGCCGTTATCACTGCTCACCGAATACAGGGAGATCAGATACCCTTCCGCCGGCTCCGCGATCACTGTGAGCATTGTGTCCTGCGGATATTCCGCATCCAGTACATATCCATCTTCGTTCACGTCCGTGATCTCAGGATCACAGCCGCGTTTAGTCAGACTGACTCTGCCGTCTTCTTCTCTTTGCAGTGTGTAAGAAGGATCTTCTTCCGATGCCTCCTCATCGCTATCCGCGATCACTTTGATCACGCCTCCGCTGCAGTCAGTCCGGATCGCGATCCTTCCTGTCTTAGCAGTCTCTCCGGGCTCTTCTTCAGCTGCGGGAGCCTGTGTTGTTCCGATTCCAGGCTCTTCCCTTTCCGCTGCTTCCGCCGCTGTATTTCCTGTCCCGTTTTCGTCTGTTTCACCATTCTGCGGTGAAACATCATTCACCGAAGAAGCGGGATTGCCCGATGAAGGTTCTCCTTCAGGCAATTCCTGTATCCCGTCGTTCATTTCTGTCCCCGCGCTTTCGGCGCCTGCCTCCGCTGCGGTCTCTGCAGTACCCGCGTCAAAAGATTCCGCGGCGAATACTGTCCCCGGAACCGACGTCGAAATGACTGCAGCCGCTGCGATCGCTGCTGCAAGCAGCCAGCTTAATAACCTCTTCATCTCTTTACTCCTGCTAATATGACTTATGAATTGTGACTTTATAAAAACGGGTAACGAGAGCGGCATTTGAAGCCGGACCGGTAAACTGGGAGAACTACCCGGTATTGTCTTTGCTTAAAATGGATGATCTGCGCGGAAAAAAGCGCGTGAAATGCAGCTTTAAGAAAACAGCCTCATTGTTCCGGCGGCAAAAGATCGCTGCCCGATCCGGAACCGATAGGGAGATTATAGTTTATGCTGAACAAAATTGTGCCTGTTATTTTAAAAAAGGCCGCAAAAAACGCGGCATATCTTCAGATATGCCGCGTTTTCGACTCGATTTCGTATTAATTCTAAATACTTTTCGGTGGATATTCCGCCGAAGCAGGTCAACCGCCGAAAAGGGTGTTGAGAATTCCTCTTCCAAGGCTGGATCCTAGATTGCCTCCGAGAGTCTTGCCAAATTTTCCGCCGATGGTTCCGCCCACTGTCTTTCCTACTTCGCGGCCGACCGTACCGGCTACAGTACCTCCTATGGACTTGGCTGCGCGCTTCTTGGCGAGCGCTTCCTTTTCGGCTTCTCTTGCTGCCGCTGCCGCCTCTTTCGCTTGCTGTTTGGCGGCTTCCGCCTCTTCCTTCGCTCTCTGTTTGGCAGCCTCAGCTTCTTCCTTCGCTCTCTGTTTGGCAGCCTCAGCTTCTTCCTTCGCTCTGGCAAGCGCTGCTTCCTTCTCTACTCCGAGACGAAGGAGGATCTCATATGCGGATTCGGGATCGACTGCTTCCGCGTACTTGCCGTAGAGAATGCTTTCCTTGATCTTCTGGTCCCTCTCGTAATCAGTCACAGCGCCCATGCGGCTCTGCGGAGGCAGAATGTATACCTTCTGCGCAATGCTCGGAGTGCCGTCCTCCTGAAGGAAAGATACCACTGCTTCTCCGGTTCCCAGTCCCAGGATCGTGTCAAAAGTATTGAATGCGGGATTGACCCGGAATGATTCCGCTGCTGCCTTGACAGCCTTCTGGTCCGCGGGTGTATAAGCACGGAGCCCATGCTGGACTCTGTTGCTCAGCTGCGCGAGAACCCCGTCCGGAATATCTCTGGGATTCTGTGTGCAGAAATAGACTCCTACGCCCTTGGAGCGGATGAGCTTGACTACCTGCTCAATTTTCTCGATCAGCGCCTTAGGCGCGTCGTTGAAGAGCAGATGGGCCTCATCAAAGAAGAATACCATCTTGGGCCTTGAGAGATCGCCCACTTCCGGAAGCATCTCAAACAGTTCAGAGAGAAGCCACAGAAGGAATGTGGAATAGAGTCTTCCGTTGTTGATCAGGCTCTCGCTGTCCAGGATATTGATCATGCCTTTTCCGCCTTCTGCAGCCAGCCAGTCGCGGATATTGAGACCGGGTTCCCCGAAGAATGTCTCACCGCCGTCTATCTCCAGAGCGACAACAGCGCGAAGGATCGCGGCAATGGATGCGGGACTCATCTTGCCGTACATAGCTTCATAATCCTTGCGGTTATCATTCACATGATTGAGCATGGCCTTGAGATCCTTGAGATCGATCAGAAGAAGTCCGTCGTCGTCTGCGATCTTAAAGATGATCGACAGAATGTTGGACTGCAGCTCATTAAGTTTGAGGATGCGGGCCAGAAGAAGCGGTCCCATCTCAGAGACCGTGGTCCTGAGCTGAATGCCCTTTACACCGTAAATATCCCAGAATGTGACCGGATATCCCTGATAGGAAAAACCATGCTGCGCAAGACCGAAGCGCTCGATCCTGGCGCGCATATTCTCGCTGTCCTCACCGGGAGCCATCATTCCGGCAATATCTCCCTTGACGTCCGCGAGAAATACGGGAACTCCCATATCGCTGAACGCCTCAGCCATAACTTTGAGTGTTACGGTCTTACCTGTTCCGGTCGCACCGGCTACCAGGCCATGCCTGTTTGCCTTTCCGGGCAGAAGACAGATTTCCTCTCCGGCATCATTAAGAGCCAGCCAAATTTTGCCATCCTTATACACTTTGTCACCCCCGTCCCATAAAACTGAATAGGTTGTTTCCTGCCTGAGCGCGTTTCACCCCTGAAAGCTCTCAGCCCAGATACATTACGTACTCTAAGTATACACTAAAACTATTGCTCTTTGGCTTTTTCTTTTTCCTCTTTCCGTTCCTTTTCTATCCGCTTTTGGACATGGTAGAAACTGATGCCTTCCATCTCATCCACAAGCTTGTCGTAGGCCGTAAGTTCCTCATCCCAGCTGCTGTAAGCGGGATCTCCCCTGTGATCGGTGAGGATTCCTTCCCTGCTGAAATAATCGCCGAAAAAGGTGGTCATCTTTTTGACACCGTCCAGGTTCATGTGGTCCCCGCGATCGTTGGAATCTGTCTTCCAGTTGATCCCGATCTCATCGGTGTGCTGGTTCATGTCGATGTACTCGACGCCTTCCTCCCGCGCAAACTCAGCGATATTGTTGACCCTGGTCCAGTTGTAGTTCCTGGGAGAGGCGTCACTGTAAAGGATCAGCTTGATACCCTTATCGTCGCAGAATTTTTTGACCTTGCGGAACCATGTGCGGTTGAAATCAGGAATCTGTGTCCTGACATCCCCCAGCTCCTCATTCATATAGTCCGGGCTGCCTTCGTATTCCTGAACTTCCCGGTTGATCAGATACCCTTTGTGATAGATCTTGACTCCCCTTCCCTCAATGTAAGGCTTCCAGATACTGTGGTATTTAAGAAAAGTAAACCGGTGATAAAGAGGCTGGGACAGGATCATCTGCATATCCTGCTTGTCATTGTATCTGAAGAGAGGAAGTGTCTCAAAGAGAAGGTACCTGACATTCTGATCCTCGGCCGCTTCCAGGACCGTATAATAGATTTCCGGCATCCGAATGCCATCCGCTCCGATGTTGAAGGCGGTATATCCCTTCTGTCTCCACAGCTCCATCGGGGTCAGAGAGGAAAGGCTCAGACTGTCCCCCATGTTGAGAACATCGACCGTGTAAGGCTCCTGCTTCATCATCTCTGTGATCCTTGCATTTCTGTTCTGGACCCGGTTGTCGTCAAACCATTTGACCGGAGTCGACAGAGCGGATGCAGCGGTCAGAAGGAGCAGAAAAACCGCGCCGAATAGTATTAACCTGATTATTCCCGTATTTTTTACGTTCGACATTACAGCCTCATATAATTAATTGGTTACGCAAAGGACTTCCGGCATGAGTATTACACTCTTTTGACCCGGAAGTCCTTTGAAGCTTCACTTTTTCACATCGTTATTATTTGTGGTATCTTCTTTTCTGTACTTCTCGTCCCACTCTTTTTCCTTTTTTTCAGTGTAGATGTCAAGGAAGCTCTTTCCTTCCATCTCTTCGACGAGTTTGTCATAATCCACAAGTTCATCATCCCAGTCACTGTAAGCGGGATCGCCCCTGTGATCCGTCAGGTCCAGGTTGTTCCGGAAATAATTTCCAAAGTACTTTACGACTTTCCTGGCGCCGTTCAGATTCATGTGATCACCGCCGTCGTTGGTATCCTGGCTCCAGTCAAGGCCCAGCTCATCCAGTTTCCCGTTCAGGTCGATATATGTCACGCCCTTCTCTTTCGCGAAAGACTCCATGGCATCGATCCTGACCTGGTTGTAGTTCTTTGCCGAAGGCATACTGTAGATGATGATCTGTATACCTCTTTCGTCGCAGAACTTCTTTATCCGGTCAAAAACCAGACTGTTAAAGGCAGATACGCGCATCTTGCTGTTGGGATCATTGATGTCGAGGTCAAGATAATCCTCTTCACCGTCGTATTCCCAAACATTCTGATTGACAGTATAGCCCCTGTGATAGACCATGATGCCTTCTTCTTCCACCAGGGATTTCCAGATATTGTGGTATTTCAGGAAAGGAAACCGGTGGTAGAGAGGCTGGGAGAGAGTCATCTGCAGGTCCTGCCCCATCGCATAGCGAAAGAGCACCAGAGATTCGATCATTAAATACTTGGGCTTCTGCTTCTCACAGGCTTCGACTACCGCGTAATAAGCTTCCTGCATGCGTATACCGTCAGCACCGATATTGAAAGAAGTATAGCCCTGTTCTCTCCAGAGTTCCAACGGCGAGAAACCGGCGGTACTCAGGCTGTCTCCAAGATTAAAAACGTCGATCGTATCGGCAGGCTGTTCCATCATCTGCACAGTACGGGCATTTCTGTCCTGGATCTTATTTTCATCAAACCATTTCGTGGGTCTCATCATTGCTGACGCAATTACGACAGCAAGTAATGCAACGGCCCCGAAAAGGATCAGTTTAACAATACTCTTTCTGCTGTCTTGTGTCATATCAGAACCCCGCGTAGATCAGGTCTACAGGCTGATAACCGGTACCG
This sequence comes from uncultured Lachnospiraceae bacterium, assembly GCA_946410365.1. The sequence goes on from CAMKAA010000007.1 coordinate 12,812, forward strand.
TAAGCGCCGAACAGCAGGATCGCGAAAATGATCAGATAATAAACGCTCCACTTGTAAGGAGTGCGCGCGTTCAGTATTTTTCCTCTCACATCGACGCCCTTCTCCTTGAGGAACCCGACGATCCATACGATAACGCTTCCTACGCAGATCGCCCAGACATCTCCCGTCGTGATCGCGTTAGGCCAGTACTTCCACAGCGAACTGATGTGGAAGTTTCCGAAGATACTGAAGAACATATGGAATCCCGCTTTAAGGTTAACGGCGTTGAAGAACAGTTCTCCGGTAAAGATGATCACCCATGTCTTGAGGATCCTCAGAGTCTTGAGCCACCAGGCGTTCGGATCGAGACCCATCTTTGCGTAATTCTTCTCCTTGATCGGCTCCATCGCCACTCCAAAGAGAAGGATCACAAAGTAGTACATTCCGTAGAACAGGTATTTCCACCCCGCTCCGTGCCAGACGCCTGTCGCCACCCATACGGGGAAAAGCGCCATAGCAGATGTTCCGACCATTGACCAATACTTTCCGTATTTCTTTCTGGCCGTCTTGTTCCAGTTCTTCACCATCGGAGACACTGTGATCGGATAGAACACATAGTTCTTGAACCAGTTTCCAAGGCTCATGTGCCAGCGCCTCCAGAATTCCGCGGCGCTCTGCGCCGAGAAAGGCTGGTTGAAGTTCTCCGGAATCGTCACGCCAAACAATTTGCCGCTTCCGATAACGATGTCAATACTGCCGGAGAATTCAAGGTACAGCTGGATCGTATAGGCGATCGCAGCCAGAACGATAAAACTTCCGTGATAATCCTGGTAATTGCCGAACAGATGCGTAGTAAGGTAACTGAGTCTGTCAGAGATCACCATCTTCTTGAACAGACCCCAGATGATCCTGAGGAAACCTTCATTCAGGTTCGCCATATTCAGGGGCTCCCCTGCAAACAGCGCGTCTGAAGTATCGGGATATCTCGCAATGGGGCCCTCCATGATCTGGGGGAAGAAACTCAGAAACAGGGCCAGTTTGCCCAAATGCTTCTCAGCGGGATATCTCTCCCAGTATACGTCGGCGATGTAGCCGACCGCCTCCATGGTATAGAATGAAATTCCCATGGGAAACATCACTTTCGCCATCGGAAGCTGTGAGCCGAGTTTGCCCAAAAAGAGATTCATGTTCTCGATCACAAAATTCAGATAGTTTACGTAAAACAGAATGCCCAGCAAAACAAGGACTCCCACTCTGAGGGCGATCACCCTCTTCTTCTGGAACTCCTTTTTTACTTCACTCTTCTGTTTGCGGTCCGTGCACTCCGCCTGTTTCGCCTTGCAGGCCTCGCCGATCTTATCCAGCCATAGACCTATACCCCAGGTGAAAGCCGATGTCGCCATCAGCAGCAGCACAAGGTATTTACTGAATGAAATATACAATGCATAGCTGGCGGCGAGCAGAACTCCCCACCTTGCTTTTTTAGGTGCCAGCTGGTATACGATCAGAACAACAGGCAGAAATACCAGCAGGTACAGATTGGTATATATGGCCATTTACTCAGTTCTCCTGAAGCCTCTCGATCATTTTCCACATTGCAGCTGCAGAGTTGAAGTTCTCGGGAGTCATCTCCGCCGCGTCTACTTCAATATCAAAATGCTCCTCGATCTCGGAGATCAGAGTGATGATTCCGAAGGAATCAAGAATGTGATCGTCAATGAGAGCTGTCTCGTTCTCATAGTCTACAGAGTCGTCGATGTCCTGCAGGATTTCCAGTAATTCTTCCATAATTTCCTCCTAGTATTCTTCATATAGTGTAAGTAACATGCTTATCATAACTTATTTACAGCAAAACTGCCATATCACAATGGGATTTGTTTGCCCTCAATATTTTGCCATATTGAAAGTGTAGGACTGGATCTGGTCCCTTGCCCTGATAAACCCGTCCTTCTCTCCGAAGAGCACTACCGCGGGCAGTTCATGGCTGAGGAACAGAGACATTCCCTCGTAAAAACTGTAGGCGCCTGTCTTAAAGAAGACGACACGGTCACCAAGTCCGAGTGTTGCCGGAAAGCTCCGGCAAAGCAGATCGTTCATTGTGCAGAGAGATCCGTAGATGCCCCAGTCCTTCTGCACTCTGTCACAGGGCTCGTCCGCAGGGATCACTGCCATCTGGGGCCTGTACATTCCCTTGATCTGCCCGTCGTAATTGAGCTGATGAATGCCGCCGTCCACAAGGCAGATCGCGTTGCCGTTGTTCTCCTTGATGTCCAGTGCTGTCGTCACATAGCATCCGCACTCAGCAGCATAGGCTCTTCCCATCTCAATGGTCACGATGCCTTTCCACTTCATATCCTGCACCATCTGACGGAACATCTCAAGGTGCTCCGGATCCCGCAGGTCCTCTTCCTTCTTCTTCTGGTCCTCGAAATAGGAAACGGCAAA
>CAMKAA010000008.1 GCA_946410365.1 uncultured Lachnospiraceae bacterium
GATCCCGCAGGTCCTCTTCCTTCTTCTTCTGGTCCTCGAAATAGGAAACGGCAAAACCGGTACCGTATTCGAGCTCGGGAACTTCGAAATCCGCCTCGGCGCTCAGTCTCTCAAAGAAAGCGTCCAGCATGGCAAGTTCCTTCTCATGCTTCTTCAGCTTTTTCTTCTGCGTTCCGGAGAAGAAATGAATTCCTGCGAATTCGATGTGGGGATAATTCTTTCTGTCCTTTATAAGGCCGAGGATCGTATCCTCGTCCATACCAAACTGACTGTCGTTAGTAAGTCTGGGGTAGACCCTGAGGGTCTTTTCATGCGCGTCCGCCCACTCAGACAGCATTTTAAGCTGGAGCGGGGATTCCGCTGTATATCTCGCAATGTCCTGACCGTATTCGAGGATCTCCATCAGGTCTTCGCGGATCTTTAAAACGCCGGAGATATAGAGCTTCTCCGCCGGGATCTCAAGGTCTCTGCAGATCCTGAACTCGCCCATGGAGCACACTTCGATCCGCTCCACCTGTCTGGACATCTCAAGGGTCAGAAAAGGGTTGGTCTTCATTGAATATGTAAGTCCGATCTCTCCTCTGAACGCGTCGCGGAATCTCTGCACGCGGTCTCTTATGCAGTCGAGATCAAACAGATACAGCGGTGTGCCGAAGCGGTCGGCCGCCTCTTTGATTCTGTTCAGTTCCATAGTCATAACCTCTCTTATTTCGCAGCCAGAAGTGACCTGAAATATGCTCTGTCGATCTTTCCGTTCTTATTATAAGGCATGTCGTCGACTCTGTTGATCCTTCCGGGAACCATATAAGCCGGCACCTTCTCCTTGAGACGGATCCTTACTTCCTTGGGATCGATGTCGCCCATGTACCAGCACACGATCCTGTTCTTGGGCTCATCGAAGAGGCATACTGCTCTCGCCACGCCGTCCAGCGCCATGAAATTGGTCTCGATCTCCTCGAGCTCGATCCTGTGTCCCATGTGTTTGATCTGGAAGTCTCCGCGGCCGGCAAAATAGAGTTCGCCGTCAGTTCCGTATGCTGCCAGATCGCCTGTCTTATAGACGCGCTGTTCGCCTTCGCCGAAGTCATACATGATGAACTGTTTCGCGGTCTGCTCCGGATTGTTGTAATAGCAGATCGCCAGGGACTCGCCTGCGCAGCAGATCTCGCCTGAGACGCCGGGCTCCGTCACTACTTTGCCCTCTTCGTCCATAAGGAAAACGGTTCTTCCGGGGAAAGCGCCGCCGATGGGCAGCTTGTCCGTCTTCTCGAAAGTCCTGTTGATCCTGTAGTAAGTGCAGTTGCAGGTGATCTCGGAGGGTCCGTAAAGATTTACGTACTCTGTCTGCGGAAGCGCTGCCTGCCAGATCTGCAGATGCTTGATCGGCATAACTTCGCCGCTGAACATGATGATCCTGACCTTTTCGGGTACTCTGTAGCGCAGTCCCTTGAGTCCGGAGACGATGCAAAGAGCTGATACCGCCCAGATCAGTACTGTCACATTCTTGTCGCAGAGATAGTCCAGGAGCCTCGGAGGCGTGCTGAAGAACTCTCTGGGGATGAGGACGACTTCCGCTCCGGTAAACATTGCGGAATACAGGTCCTTGACAGATACATCGAAATCAAAAGGAGCCTGGTTTCCGAGGATATCCTCGCAGGTAATTCCGAAGATCTGTGTGAAGTGACCGATAAAATCAATTACAGACTTATGGCCAACGATAATTCCCTTGGGATTTCCTGTGGATCCGGATGTGAAGACACCGTAGAGCGGGTCCTCTCCCTTGATCTGTTCGCGGATCTTAGCAAGTCTTGCAGCTTCTTCCTCGCTGATCCCGCCGGCTTCCGCATAGAGCTGCTCGAGATAGAGCACTTCTCCGGTATATCCGGACGCAGTGAGCTGCTCCCTTCTGGCCTCATCCACAACTACGATCTTTGATTCAAGGACATCAAGAATCTTGCGGATTCTCTCCGGCGGCTGCTCGGGGTTGACGCTGACATAAAAGCCGCCCGCGTAAACAACGCCGTACATGCAGGAAAGCGTAGCCGTACTCTTTTCAGCCAGGATAGCCACAGGCTGCTTCAGGCTGATCTTTCCGCTCAGGATCGCGCCGATCCCCCTCGCCTTCGTGACGAGTTCCGTATAAGTAAGGCAAACCGATCCGTCGTCAACTGCGGGACGGCTGCCGTATTCTTTCTCAGTCAGTTCAAGTCTGTCAAGTATAGTTTCCAAAAGTAATACACTCCTTCCAATATCAATAATTGACTTTAACCGCATCTAATCTACCATAATCTCAAAATTTCATTTTTGCAAGCCTATTGTGTTAATTACCGGCAAAAACTCGACAAATTCTTTCTTCTGCATTATACTGAAAATTCAGAATTTGTCACTTTCGGGAATTGATCAAAATTGGAAACAATTTGTGATCGCCGTAAGGCCGCCGTTCGGTCATTCATAAAGGACTTACAGGATATGCCGCAGGAACCCTCTACAATTACTATATCAAAATATACCGTCCCCATACGGTCGGTGCTTAAGATCATCGCCTTTTTTCTGATCCTCGCGTTCCTTCTTGTCGGAGCCGGGATCCTCTTAAACCCGGGACAGTGGTTTTTGGAAGGAAGGATCAAGGACAGAAACGCCCGGGACGCGGAGATCACAACGATCCCCCGGGACTGTATCGATATCTATAATATAGGAAACAGCCTCGCCATGGTGGGAATCTCCCCCATGGACCTTTGGAAAGACGAAGGTTTTACTTCCTTTAATCTATGCAAAGGCGCAGCGAAGACATCGGAAGCGTATTATCTGCTAAAGCACGGACTCGATTACCAGCATCCGGATCTCATACTCATTGAGTCCAATATGCTGTTTCGGACCGACGATCCTTTATCCGATCTCGGCACCGGGCTCACGGAGTTCTTTGAATATTACTTCCCTTTCTGCAGGTACCACAACCTGTGGCAGGCCGTCGGATCAGCTCCGAGCCTTCGCGAATACTATATGGGATATCTGATCAGTGAGCATATCCTGCCTTACACAGGAGATACAGACTACTTAAAGCCCACAGATGAGAGGAAAAAGATCGAGCGCCTCTCCACTTACTATATGGACAGGATCCTCAGACTCTGTGAGAAAAACGATATCGATGTGATCTTCTACAGCCTCTGCTCTCCCAAGTGCTATGATACCACAAGGCTCAACTCCATAAGGGACTACGCGCAGTCCCGGGGACTTACCTACATTGACCTCAATCAGAACTGGGAAGAGATCGGCATCGACTGGAGTCACGACACCAGGGACGAGGGCGATCATCTCAATGAATACGGCGTCGCCAAGGTCACCTCTTACATAGGCAATTATCTCAGAGAGAATTACAGCCTCACCGACCATCGGGGAGAGCCCGAATACAGCAGTTGGGATACGCTGTATGCAGCCTACGAGAATACGCTTGAGAAGATGGAAGGCGTAAGCTACTACATGCTCGAAGGCGATGAGATCTACGACTGATCATTATCAAAGAAAACGGATGGTTCCTCAGAACCATCCGTTTTTTTGACATACTTTATAAATACCGTCCTCCACATTTGAAGGAGCGATCTCATCCGCCGCGGCTTTGAGCGCGGGATGCCCGTTGCCCATTGCGACCTTGTAAAACTCCGGGGCAAACATATCCAGATCATTGGTGTCATCGCCAAATACCACTACACTCTCCGGATCTCCGCCGACAAGTTCCAGGCATCTCATGATCCCTTCCCTCTTGCAGTCCTGCTGGATCAGCAGGTATTCCGGCTCAAACCACAGACGTCCCAGGGGCTCTGACGCGGGCAGGATCTCCAGGATATCCTTCTCGCAGGTCTGCGGTATAGAAATGTACATCTTATAGATGATCCCTTTTTCTTCAGGCGTGTAGTTCTTGTCGATCACATAAGTGGTAGGCTCTTTTCTGATCCCGGCCTGATCATAAAACCTGAAATCCCTGGTCCTCACCAGCTCGGAGTCCTCGTCGGCGACCAGAACGCCGTAGCCCTTCTCCAGTGCCTCATAGTACAGTCTGAGCGCATCCTCATACACCAGCGGACTGTTCTCCACAAGTATTTTGTCAATGACGATCGCCTTGCCGCCGTTGCACACCATATTGTCAAACCCGTTCTCTTCAAAGAACTTCCTTGCTTTATAGTGTGCCCTCCCGGTGTTGATCGCGACGAAATGTCCGGCGTCTCTGAGTTTTTTAAGGGCCAGCGCTGCCGAAGGAACGATCTTTCCCGTACTCCTGTCCGTCAGCGTCCCGTCGATATCAAAGAAGAAATGCTTTTTTTCCATGATCTCCCGCTCAGCCTCTCAGTTCTCTGTACTGCTCCTGAAGACTGTCGTAAAACTCGGTGCCGTTGAAAGTCGCGAAGTAGTCCATCTCTGTCTCCGCCCTGCGGATCTCCTGTACGCTTCCGTCCTCCCTGAGAAGAAGCTCAGCGCTGCGCAGCCTTCCGTTGTAGTTGTATCCCATTGCGAAACCGTGCGCGCCGGTATCGTGAATAAAGAGATAATCCCCCATATCGATCTTGGGGAGCAGGCGGTCCACAGCAAACTTGTCGTTGTTCTCGCACAGAGAACCCGTGACATCATACATGTGATCCCGAAGCGCATCCTCTTTGCCAAGCACCGTGATGTGATGATAGGAACCGTACATCGCAGGTCTCATCAGGTTCGCCGCGCAGGCATCCACGCCAATGTATTCCTTATAGATATGCTTTTCATGGATCGCTTTGGTGATCAATGCGCCGTAAGGAGCCAGCATGAAGCGGCCCATTTCGCAGTAGATCGCCACATCGCCCATGCCCTTGTCGCGCAGGACAGCGTCGTAAACTTCCTTAACTCCCTCGCCGATCACAGCAATGTCGTTAGGCGTATCATAGGGCGAATACGCTATGCCGACGCCGCCCGACAGATTGACGAAAGCGATGTGCACATCGAAGGTGCGGTGCAGCTCAGCCACAAGTTCAAACAACTGTGCGGCCAGCATCGGATAATACTCATTAGTGACAGTATTACTTGCCAGGAAAGCATGAATGCCGAAGTGCTTAACACCCTTTTCTTTGAGGATCCTTACTCCCTCGAAGAGCTGCTGCTTCGTGAATCCGTATTTGGAATCGCCGGGGTTGTCCATGATCCCGTTAGACATCCTGAAGACACCGCCGGGATTATAGCGAAGACTCATGGTCTCAGGGAATTTTCCTCCCAGGATCTCCTCCAGAAAAGGAATGTGCGTGATATCATCCAGGTTGATGATGGCGCCGAGTTTAGCCGCGTACGCGTACTCCTCCGCAGGCGTATCGTTGGAGGAAAACATGATGTGCTTTCCGTCCGCCCCGACAGCGTCGGCCAGCATCAGCTCTGCAAGGGAAGAGCAGTCAAAACCGAAATCATAATCATTAAAGATCTTCATGATATAGGGATTCGGAGTCGCCTTTACGGCAAAATATTCACGGAATCCGGGATTCCAGGAAAACGCCTTTTTCACCGCCTCCGCGTTCTCGCGGATTCCCTTTTCATCATACAGATAAAAGGGGGTTGGCCATTTCTTCGCTATCTCTTCTGCCTTCTCTCTGGTGATATAGGGTGTTTTTTTCATGATTCCTCCAATTTCCGGAAGATCCCGGGATCTTCCAACTTTTATTCGCGCGGTCAGAGCTGCCAGTCTATCGGCGTCTCCCCGTGTGCTTCCAAAAACTCATTGCATTCACTGAAATGCCTGCATCCGAAGAACCCTCTGTAGGCTGACAGCGGGCTTGGGTGCGGCGCCTTGAGGACCAGGTGCTTCGGATTCGTCACCATTACGGACTTGGTCTGTGCAGGAGAGCCCCAGAGCATATAGACGATCGGCCTGTCCTGCTGCTCCACTGCCTGTATGATCGCATCCGTAAACTGTTCCCAGCCGTGCCCCCTGTGTGAATTCGCCTGATGGGCCCGGACAGTCAGCACTGTGTTCAGAAGAAGTACTCCCTGCTGCGCCCATTTGGTGAGACACCCGGTCTGCGGCATTTTGCAGCCGACATCATCGTGCAGTTCCCTGAAGATGTTGATCAGTGAGGGCGGGATCTCTTTCTGGTCCTCCGGCACTGAAAAACAGAGGCCGTGGGCCTGGTGCACATTGTGGTAGGGATCCTGTCCGAGGATCACTACTTTGACCTTTCCAAGCGGGGTCAGGTGCAGCGCATTGAAAATCTGGTCCGCAGGCGGATATATAGTTCCGCTTCTGTATTCTTTCTGCAGGAATGTATAAAGCTCTCTGTAATAGGGTTTGGCAAATTCCGCTTTGACGGCAGGGAGCCAATCTCCTGTGATCTGTGCCATTTTCTTTCCTCTTTTGGTCTAAGGAATCAGAGTGCAGCCTCCTTAAGGAGCGCCAGCACAAAGGTCCAGACATTTTCCACGGAAGAGATCTTCATTCTCTCCCTCACAGTGTGAACGTTTTCCAGGTCCGGGCCGGCGGAAAGGCAGTCGAGCCCTTCCAGTTTGCCTGCCAGAATACCGCACTCAAGGCCGGCGTGGATCACTTCCACTTTGGGTTCTTTCCCGTACAGTTTCTTGTAGGTGCTCACAGAAAGGTCGCGGAGCGGCGAGTCATCTCTGTACTCCCAAGCGGGATAAGAGGAGCGCACTTCCGGTTTCCCGCCGAATCCCTTTGTTACGCATATTAGGCGGTCCACCAGATAATCAGCCTGGGAATTCACGCCGCTTCTGACCATGAAATCAATTCTGACCGCATCCCCTTCTGTGCGGATAACGCCGAGGTTCAGGGAAGTCTGGGGCATTCCGGCGATCACATGGCTCATATGCGTAATGCCGTTGGGCAGAGCCATCAGGTACATGAGCAGATTATCCGTATTCCTCTTGGAAGCAGACTTTACCATCTCCTCATCCGTCCACTCGAAATCCCATTTCATACCGGGATCGGTGACGGAATACTCCTGTTTCATCGCTTCCGCCGCTGCAGCCGCCACAGCTTCGATCTCCCCGCAGGAAATCTTCTTCGAAAACAGAGCCTGCGCCTTGGAACCGGTCGGCACTGCGTTATTGGCATCTCCGCCGTCTATGCGGATCAGATTAAACGGAACAGCCTGATAGAGAGCGCGCAGCATCCTGGCCATAAGGACATTGCCGTTGGCGCTTCCGATGTGGATCTCCGCTCCGGAATGGCCTCCCCGCAGTCCGCTTACGCTGATACCAAGTGCCTTGCCCTGTCTGTTCTTCATTTTCAGAGGCATCCGGCAGACCACGTCCGCACCGCCTGCGCATCCTGCAGTGAACACGCCTTCGTCCTCGGAATCCAGGTTCAGGAGTCTGCGGCTTCTGAGGCCGGAAATGTCGATCGCGTTTGCTCCGATCAGGCCGACTTCTTCATCAGATGTGAATATGCATTCCAGATAGGGATGAACGATCTCATCGTTCTCCAGCGCCGCGAGCATCATGGCTACAGCGATGCCGTTGTCGGCCCCCAGCGTTGTGCCGTCTGCGCTCATCCAGTCCCCATCGGCGACGATGCTGACCGGCTCAGTCAACATATCGATCTCTTTATCGGGCTCGCTGGCAAGGACCATGTCAATATGTCCCTGAAGCGCAATGGGGGGCGCCTCCTCGAATCCTTCCGAGGCTTGCTTGCAAATAATGACGTTGTTGGCGTCATCCTGCATGTACTCAAGCCCTTTTTCCTCCGCAAACGCCGCGATATAGTCACTGATCTCCTTCGTGTGATGGGAGCCGTGAGGAATCGCAGAGATCTCGCGGAAATAGTGGAACACTCTGTCAGCGTTGGCTTTCTCAAATTCCATGTTCTCTTCTTCCGGCCTTACAGGCGCGGTCTCCTCACTGGCTGCCGCACCTAAATCCGTCATAACTTCTGTCTTTGCGGCATTATCGATGCGGTTCTTCTTTCCTACGGAAGGTTTTCTCTTGGGTGACTTGCGGGTTTTTCTGAATAATTGCATATTATCTCTCCTGCTGTTCAGTTGACATTAACACATCTATCTGCACTCCGGTCACAAACGGACCGGTATATCTCTGTCTTTGAGGTATTCCTTGACCTCCCGGATCTCCAGTTCCTTGTAATGGAACAGGGATGCCGCCAGAGCTGCTTCCGCGCCTCCCACTGTCAGCGCGTCATAGAAATGCTCCAGCCTGCCGGCTCCTCCCGAAGCGATCACAGGGATTGACAGGCGATCGGAAATGGCTCTTGTCAGTTCCAGATCATACCCTGCCTTCGTACCGTCGCAGTCCATGCTGGTCAGAAGGATCTCTCCGGCTCCGAGTTCCTGGGCTCTTACCGCCCACTCAACGGCGTCGATCCCTGTGTCGATCCTTCCGCCGCTCCGGTAAACTGTCCATCCGCCGCCTTCTTTTCTTCTCCTTGCGTCGATCGCGACTACAATACACTGACTGCCGAAACGCTCTGCTCCCTCGGCGATCAGTTCAGGCCTCAGGATCGCTGCTGAGTTCACGGAGATCTTGTCCGCTCCTTCTCTAAGGATCGCCTTCATGTCCTCCACGCTGCGGATCCCGCCGCCGACGGTAAAAGGGATAAATACCCTCTCGGCGACTCTCCTCACCATGTCCGCCACAGTCTTTCTGGCGTCGCTGGTCGCAGTTATATCAAGGAAGACCAGTTCGTCCGCTCCCAGCCTGGAGTAGGCCTCTCCGGTCTCCACGGGGTCACCCGCGTCCCGCAGCTGCACGAAATTGATTCCCTTTACGACCCGCCCGTCCTTAACATCCAGGCAGGGGATGATTCTCTTTGTGAGCATCGGCGCTCCTTTCTGTCAGTCCAAAAACGTCCCTTCAGTTATCAGATATTAAGGAAATTCTCCAGCATCTTCATTCCGACTGATTCACTCTTCTCAGGATGGAACTGACATGCGAAGACATTTCCCTTCTCCACTGCCGCGTCTATTATGACACCGTACTGCGTAGTGGCAGTCACGATCGAGGGATCCTCCGCTCTCAGATAATAGGAGTGGACAAAATATACATAGACACCTTCTGAAAGGCCCTTAAAAAGTCTTCCGGGATTGGGAAAAGCAAGATCATTCCACCCGATCTGAGGAACCTTTCTTCCGTCCCCTTCCGGGATCCTCAATATTTTGCCCGCAAGTATGCCCAGACCTTCCGCGCCGGGACTCTCCTCACTGCTCTCGAACAGGAGCTGAAGCCCCAGACAGATCCCCAGCAAGGGAATCTGTCGTTTTACGACCTCCCTCAGGACCTCATCCATACCGTATTTCCTGAGGCGGGCCATGGCATCGCCAAAAGCCCCTACTCCGGGCAGGATGACGTGATCCGCGGAAAGGATCACCTCTCTGTCCCTGGTCAGGACCGCTTCATGGTCCAAAAACCTCACGGCATTCTCCACACTCTTGATATTTCCGGCACCGTAATCGATGATCGCAACCATATTATCAATCCTCTTTGTCCGCTGATCCCGGAGCGGTACCCGCGACAGCAGCCTTCTCAAGTTCAAACCAGAATGAAACGCCGTTGTCGTAATTGATCAGGCCGTATTCCTGATGGAGCTGATCCATGATCGCCTTGACGACGGACAATCCCACGCCGGATCCGCCATATGCCCTGGTCCTCGCCTTGTCCACCTTGTAGAACTTCTCCCACAGATGAGGCACTGCCTCCTCAGGAATCGGATTACCGGTATTAAATACAACGACCCGAACACAATTCTGCTTCTCTTCAAAATGAATGTCAATCACTTTTTCTCCATCACAGTGATTCACTGCATTGGAGAAGTAGTTCATAAAGACTTCCTCCGTCCAGAACTCATCCGACCATACATAGAGCGGAGGACGTTCTTCCATTCTGACGCGGATCTGCTTCTGCTCAGCGAGTACGCCCGCATTATTCAGACATCCCCTGATGAAGCCGACGATATCAAAACGCACCATAGTAAACTGTGTATCGCCGAATTCAAGCTGGTTCAGAGACAGAAGCCTTGCGACCATCCTGTTCATCTTGTCCGCTTCGTCGACAATGACATCAGTATAGAACCGAATGCTGTCAGGATCATCCGCAACACCTTCCGAGAGTCCCTCGGCGTATCCTTTGATCAAGGCAAGCGGCGTCTTAAGCTCATGTGTCACATTGGAGAGAAATTCCCGACGCATCTCCTCGGCTTTCTCTCTCCTCTCCAGATCCTCCCGAAGCTCATTGTTCGCAGTCTTGAGTTCAGAGATCGTCCCCTCCAGGATTTCTGAGAGTTCATTGATATTCTCTCCGAGCTCCGCGATCTCTGTGCGGCTCTTTCCCTTGTACTTGGCGCTGAAATCCAGTTTCTTCATCCTCGCGGAGATTTCCGTCAGTTCCCGGATCGGCTGTGTCAGCCTCCCCGCAAGGAACAGCGCAAAAAGTGCTCCCAGCAGTGATATAGCGATTCCGACATATCCCATGAACCTGTTCGCGATCGCCGTGCTGTTATGTATACTCTCCAGCACCGTGCTCAGAAGACAGAAGCTTCCATCATTCAGGACCCCGAAAAGTTCCATCGACTTTAGTTTCATCCTGCTGTCATAAATGATGCTTACGCTGTAATTGTCTTCCTGTACAAGCTTGCGGTAGACAAAATACCGGCTCATGGTTTCTTCGTTTTGCTCCATGGAAGGAGTCTGGCCAAAGAGGTTGTCCCACATCCTGCGCACCATGGCAGAACTGTCCGAAGCATGCATCTTCACGGTGGAGCTCTCCGCATCCATCACGATCAGACTCACGTTCTCCGTTCCGGCAAGGATGCTCATTTTCTCGTCGAATTCATCAGAATCAATAGATTCGTTTTTACACGCCTCGTTGACTTCGTGGAAGATCTGAGTAAGAGCAATTCTCTTCTCCCTGGTATAATAGCTCTCTAAAAATGTGCTGTTGATGATCCAGCAAAGGCTGATCGCCCCGAGCATCAGAAAGAAAAATATGAGCGTGAACTGGATCTTTATGGAATATTGGACCCCTCTGTTTTTATTCTCAGTAGTACTCACGGTCTCTTCCGCCTCCGCGCCTTACGACAGGCACATTTTACGCCTCAAGCTTATAGCCCATTCCCCAGATCGTCTTGATCAGTTCTCCCTTGGCTCCCAGCTTGCTCCTCAGTTTTTTGACATGTGTGTCTATGGTCCTGGCATCGCCAAAATAGTCATAGTTCCATACGTGGTTGAGGATCTTTTCTCTCGAAAGCGCTATTTTGTTGTTCTCCATGAAGTATTCCAGAAGTTCGAACTCCTTGAAGCTGAGTTCTACCGGCTGACCGTCGATCGTGACCTGATGAGCCGATTTGTCCAGCACGATGCCGCTCAGTTCGATCCTGTCATTCTCATCTTTTGCGCCTGTTCTTCTGAGGATCGCATTGACTCTGGCGACCAGAGTGCGGGGGCTGAAGGGTTTAGTGACATACTCGTCCACTCCAAGTTCAAAGCCGCGCAGTTCATCCTTCTCGTCGGCGCGCGCCGTGAGCATGATCACAGGCACCTGGGAGGATTCGCGTATCTCCCGAAGCACCTGCCACCCGTCCATTTTCGGCATCATGACATCTAAAATGACAAGGGCTATATCTTTATTGCTGTAAAAGAGATCCATAGCTTTTTCCCCGTCCTCGGCTTCGAGCACTTCAAAGCCTTCCCGCACAAGAAAGTCCGAAACGAGTTTGCGCATTCTCGCTTCATCGTCCACTACAAGAATCTTCTGTACTGCCATTTTCTCTAACTCCTCTTGATCTGTTCAGGTTTATCAGAATAAAAAGTAAACCCCGCAAAACGGGCCAGCCTTCTGCGGGGTATATCGTACTTATCAGCGTTCCTGCGCGGGCAGGATCCTTTACAAAGTCAGAAGTCCGGTCTCTTCATCACTCCGGATGATAAAGCGTAAACACAGCGACACTTCTCTCCTTCAGAGTGAAGATCGGACTATGCACAAATCTGCAGTCCTCATGGAAATACTGCTCGTCGTCCGCGTCAGTATAGATGTTGACTCCCCATGCCAGTCCTCCTGACAGTGCGGGAAGCCTGATCTGCTGCTTCTCCCAGTACGCGTTGATCGCCATGTAGACTACATCGTCTCCGGAGTCATCGGGAAGCCTTCCCGCGAACAGAATACCCAGAACTTTATTTCCCATCCCGATCACATGATTATCCGGATCCGATCCGCAGCAGGTGACCGGCGCAAGACCGCAATGTGCCGGCTTGAGTGTCCGGGAAATGACCGGGTGCTTCTTTCTGAAAGCGATCACGTTTTTGACAAAATTGAAATGATCCCTGTTGGCTTTCAGATAATCCCAGTTCAGCCAGGAGATCTCGCTGTCCTG